>NZ_LVYY01000025.1:0-62351 GCF_001909085.1 Paenibacillus sp. P32E
GACAGTTCGGTCCCTATCTGTCGTGGGCGCAGGAAATTTGAGAGGAGCTGTCCTTAGTACGAGAGGACCGGGATGGACGTACCGCTGGTGCATCAGTTGTTCCGCCAGGAGCATGGCTGAGTAGCTACGTACGGACGGGATAAGCGCTGAAAGCATCTAAGCGTGAAGCCCCCCTCAAGATGAGATTTCCCAGTATGTAAGACCCCTTGAAGACGACGAGGTAGATAGGTTGGAGGTGGAAGCACGGCAACGTGTGGAGCTGACCAATACTAATCGGTCGAGGGCTTATCCAAATCATATAACGCAGATTCGTTTCGTATTCAGTTTTCAGGAATGAAGGTTCCTGAAGCATTTACGCTGTAAATGCCCGTTTGGTGGCGATAGCGGAGGGGTTCCACGCGTACCCATCCCGAACACGACCGTTAAGCCCTCCAGCGCCGATGGTACTTGGACCGAAGGGTCCTGGGAGAGTAGGACGCCGCCAAGCACATGAAGCCATTGTTGAGTCATCGACAATGGCTTTTTTGTTGTTTTATCCATATAAGATGTTGTGGTTTAAGTACAAAAAAATATATAAAACGCTTTCAATTGAGTGACATTTTTGTTACCGACGAACTTTCTGTTCCAAGTATAATAGAAAAGTGCAAATATTAAGCACTTCCTTAATACGAATGGACTACTGATAAATCCTAGCATTTAATTTTCTTATGTCTTTAGATGCATGGCAGTGGTAAGGAGGATTTAGGTATGAAGCGAACCCGACCATTATGGATAGTATTCATTCTTTGTATAGTTGGTGTAATGCTGGTTGGTTGTGGAACAAAAGAGCCGGCCTGGGACACCTTTGAAGGGGCTCTTAACGAAAAGGGTTTTCCTGTTCCTAAGGAAGCTAACTCTACGGACCGGACAACTAGTAATGTAGCTATGGATTATGTCCGGTATTCTATGCCTGATCTTAAGGAGAAGGAAGGTGTACCGGAACCTTACCGAAAGGCCATAGAAGCTTGGGGATGGGAAGAGCAAAAGGAAGAGGATTCGACAAATTCCCGGGTTTATCAGAAGGATGGAGTGATTGTACACTTAACCGTGCATAATGGTTATTTCATTGTCATGATTCCGAAGGAAAAGAAGGCCTCAATTAAAGGACTAAAGACAAAGTAAATAACCGCCATCCTGCTATGGATGGCGGTTATTTTTGCTGCGAATGTATTGGCCTTTGCCGTATGTATATATAAATGTTATTTCTATTGCGAGTAATAGGAGGCATCGGCTGGAGTAAACTTCAACATACCGTCTTTTTGTTCGCGGTGTAAGCGGAATAGTATATACAACCGGGGTAAGAGTACCCATAGATGAAATACTGCCAAAGACACAGTGAAGGCTAAAGGCGCCCAGACGATAAAGAGTGCGGTGATGGAAAGGCCGATCCAGAAGTTATGAAGTTGTACTTTGCGAAAAATACCGTAGTTGATGTATTGGTCGGGCATATATCCGGGCCATGGCAGGCGGAGTGACATTTTCCACCGCTTAGCAATGGGATGTCCAGAAATTAGCAGAACAGAACGTGAGATTACATACTGAATCCACAGAACGACGGGTGCGGCTATGATCATAAACAGGATGCTCCACCAAGAGAGGAAAATGGTCTCAAATACCACACAGATAATGGGGAGCGCCATATAGACACGCAGCCAAGCGGCAGAAGTATTGATTTTTTTGATTAGTTTGTACTGGTAGAATGTAGCCGAGCCTTTGTTGTTTGCTTCCATAAGAAAGCGCTGACCTCCTCACAAGTCCTTATGATACTAATATCGGCGGGTGAAGACGTTTTATTAAACTCACTTAGGCATAATCACCGTTTGGGCGGCTGATGAATACATATATTTTAAGCCAATGCAGGATAGGAAAAATCTATGAAAAGGTTTAAAATGATAGAAAGTGTATCATACTGTTCTTAAAAGAGTCAAGGTGGGATGGTAATGGAACAGCAAACCGAGCAAGCCTGCATCATCTGCGGGCAGATGAAAGAAGAAGGAATCGTGATTGTCTCGCATTTCATTTGCGAGGATTGTGAGGCTGAGATGGTACGCACCGAGGCTGAAGACGCCAAATACCGCTTTTTCGTAGGACGGATGAAGAAGATCGATCTGCAAAAGAATGCGTGAACAAAGTATGTGGTAGGCTTGGATGAATAGTAGAGAATTAGATAATAGACCGAATTAATACCTGCACCATTAAGAATTACCAATCTAACGGCTTCACCTGATCTTTTGGCGGGAGGAGCTGTTTTGTTATGTGATTAAGCTTTTTGGTCGAAATATAGGCGTATGGGCATATTTGCGTTAAAATAGAAGGTAACCCCCAGGGAAGGAAGAAAAGATGGACAGACTAGAGCCTGGCAGGGCACCTGTATATGAAATGCTGGAACAATATAGAGTAAAGGGTAATATCTCGTATCATGTACCTGGACATAAGAACGGAGATGCCTATCGAGGGCAAGAAAGTGCCGGTTTCTTAAGAGAGGTGATGAGGTACGATGTAACTGAGATTACCGGAACCGATGATCTTCATCATCCCGAAGGAGTAATTCAGGAGGCACAGGAGCTGGCGGCGGATTGTTTTGGGGCCGAGGAGAGCTTTTTTCTGGTTGGGGGCAGTACTGCCGGTAATTTGGCGTTGATCCTTACGGTATGCCCTGAGCCTGGAATGACACTTATCCTTCAGCGGAATGTTCACAAGTCGGTTATCCATGGTTTGATGCTGGCTGGGGTTCGTGCTGTTTTTGTGGAGCCACAGATGGATTGGCACAGCGGCCTTATGGTTACTCCTGCGGTTCAGACGATTCAGAATGCCCTTGCAGCCTACCCTGAGGCCGCTGCCGTCCTGGTCACCATGCCAAATTACTATGGCATGGGCAGTGATCTTGCGCCCCTCGCACAGGCCTGCCACGACAGCGGTGTTCCGCTGCTGGTGGATGAAGCACACGGGGCGCATTACGGACAGCACCCTGCGCTGCCAGCGGGGGCGCTGGTGTGTGGCGCGGACGGTGTGGTGCAGTCCACGCACAAGATGCTGTCGGCGCTGACCATGGGCGCCATGCTGCATGTGCAAGGGCCATGGCTCGACCGCGCGCTGCTGCGACAGCGGCTCGCCATGGTTCAGAGCTCCAGCCCATCATACCCCGTGATGGCTTCGCTCGATCTGGCCCGCCGGCTGGTGCATAGCCAGCGGGCCGGGGCCTTCACGGCGGGACTCGCCGCCGTGGATGTACTGCGGCGCGGCCTGGCTTCGCTGCCGCGCTACGGGCTGCTGCAGCCGGCAGAGCCGCTGCAGCCCGGCTGCGGCGCCGCGGGTACTGGCGCCGCAGCTGATATGCCGCCGCAGAGCGTGGCGGCATACAGCACCCAGGACCCCTTCAAGGCGGTCATATATGACGCCGCCGGGGTCCTGGGGGGCTTCGAGCTGCAGCGCAGGCTCGAAGCGAAGGGTATCGTGCCGGAGATGAGTGACGACCGGCACGTGGTGCTTGCCTTCAGCCTAGGCTCGAAGGCGGAGGATACGGGGCTGCTGCTGGCTGCGTTGCGGGAGATAGCCGAGGAGACAGCAGATGCAACGGTAAACCTGCATGAAGATACAACTAGGCAGGGATTTTCAACGGAATGCCTGCCTGCCCAGTCAGCGGCTGGGGTGGTTCCTGATTCCGCAAAAAATTCCACGTGGAACAATTTTACGAATGATATAATTTCCAGCCCTGTGTTATTTTCGATGAAACCAGTGAATCCATTGGAAACCGAAAGTATAGGGCTTGAATATAGTACGGGTAGAATGTCAGCGGAAATGGTGATACCCTATCCCCCTGGGATTCCACTTCTATATCCAGGAGAAGAGATAAGCGAAGATATCTGCAACCGGCTAATCGGCCTCAGCCAGGGGGGAGCCAAATTCCAGGCCTGTGCGGATCCGGTTTTACAACAAATTCTGGTTTACAACATTAAGAAGGGCGGAGACGCATAAGTGGTACAAGAAGGTTTCTTTATTACTCTGGAGGGAGGCGATGGCTCTGGAAAAACAACAGTACTTGGCAGAGTAGCGGCCTACCTGCAGAATCATTCCATACCTTACCTGATTACCCGCGAACCCGGCGGCATTGAAATTGCTGAGAAAATCCGTTCCATAATTCTCGATCCGGCGCATACTGCGATGGATGCACGTACGGAAGCGCTGCTATATGCAGCATCCCGAAGCCAGCATTTGGCGGAAGTGGTCGAGCCGGCGCTTAAAGAAGGACTTACCGTGCTATGTGACCGTTTTGTTGACAGCAGTCTGGTTTATCAGGGCTATGCCAGAGGATTGGGTATCGAAGAGGTAAGGAAAATTAATCAATTTGCGACCAGCGGACGTACCCCGGATCTCACGTTTTATCTTGATGTGGACCCGGAAGTAGGGTTGTCACGGATTGCTGCCAATGAGGAACGGGAAGTGAACCGTCTCGACTTGGAGAGTTTGGCTTTTCATCAAAGGGTTAGGGATGGATATTGCCAAGTCATAAAGTCTGATCCTGAGCGGATCGTGGTGCTTGATGCCAACCGTCCCATTCACATGGTGGAGCAAGATATTGTCCGTATACTGAAAGAACGAATATTAAAGGATTTTTAGGACGTTTTGTCTAATTAAAGGAAGTGTACCAAACTAAGCGTATGCTATCGAAGCGGGTATTCGTACGAAGTAAATGTATGAAGCCAAGCTCACAAAACTTTTAGGAGGGATAGCGAAGATGAATCTGATCATTGCAATTATCCAGGATAAAGACAGCAACCGGTTGTCGAGTGAACTAGTCAAAGCAAACTTTCGTGCAACGAAGCTGGCCAGTACAGGCGGATTTCTACGGGCAGGCAACACTACATTTATGATTGGCGTTGACGACTCTCAGGTGGAAGCTGTATTAACTGTTATTCGTAACAGTTGCAAGGTACGTGAACAGCTTGTCACCCCAGTGACTCCAATGAGCGGTACGACAGATTCCTATTTACCGCTTCCCGTAGAGGTTCAAGTTGGCGGGGCTACCGTATTTGTACTTCCTGTCGATCGTTTTGAGCATTATTGAGCATAGTATAAATAAATTCTCCGTAAAGGGGCGGTGGAACCTTTGAAAATCAATCCCGGCTACAGGCCCTTAAAAAGTGAGCTGCCGACAGCTGGAGCGGGGAGGCCCGTTCAGCAGAAAACCTTTACCGATATATTTCAGCAGCAAGGTGAACAAAAAACAATAGATGAGCTGAACCAAAAGATCAAGGATATTCAGCAGCAGGGAGACCGGCTTGCCAAATCCATGACGGTTCGGGAACTTGCCATATATCGGAATATGATCAAAAAGTTCCTGGAAGAAACCGCCCGAAGGGGCGTTATTCTAAAGGAAACCAAGGGCTGGGACCGCCGAGGGCGGGGGAAACGTTATAAACTGCTGGAGGAAATAGATGCCGCTCTGCTAAATATGGCTGATGAACTGCTGGAGAGTGAGCAGGGCCGTATAGATTTGCTGGGGCGTGTCGGAGAAATTCGAGGTTTGCTGATCAACCTTTCTTTTTAAAAGACTTGGAGGAATGTATGTCTTTTCATGATATATTAGGCCAGGAGGATGCCAAACGCCTGCTTCAAAATGCATTACGCAAGGATGCAGTAAGCCATGCCTATTTGTTCACAGGATCACCCGGAAGTGGTCAAATGAAGACGGCGTTGATGTTCGCCCAAGCTATATTTTGTACCACCAGTAAAGATGATGCGTGCGGAGAATGTCTGGAATGCCGTAAGGTAGAACATGGCAACCATCCGGATTTATCTCTGCTTAAGCCTGATGGGGCAAGCATCAAAATTGATCAGATCCGCGAGCTGCAGCGCATGTTCTCATACCGCTCAGAGGGTGTTAACCCTAAGGTGTATATTATAGAAGGAGCGGACAAAATGACGGTTCAGGCCGCAAACAGTCTGCTTAAGTTTTTAGAGGAGCCCCCGGCACCTGCGGTGGGCATTCTGATTTCCGACAACAGCAGTTCCCTGCTGCCGACAATCCAGTCAAGAACGCAGCGCATTCCATTTAGCCCTCTGCATCCGGATATTATGCTTCAGGCGCTGTCCAGTGAAGGGGTTCCGGTGCCACTGGCACGATGTGCGGTATCACTGACTTCGGGACTTGATGGTTGCAGGGAACTTTTGGCACAGAATTGGTTTGCAGAAATGAGAAATCTAGTGTTACAATTAGCGAAGGAGTCTTTGGGCAAGGGCAGCTCCGCGGTAGCAACCGCCGGGCAGAAGCTGTTCAAGACCGGACTCAGTGAACATTTGGATATCCTGTTCAGCATGTTCCACTTATGGTTCAAAGATATGCTTTACTTCCTGTACCGAAAGCACGAAAGTATCGTTTTCATAGATCAGTTAGACTTTATTTCCAGACATGCCCGTCAGCGGAGTACGGAACAATGGGTGGCCTATATGGAATTTGCTGCAGAGAGCAAGCGTAAGCTGCGATCCAATGCCAATGCTCAGTTGTGTCTGGAACAGTTCCTAATCCGATTGGAAAGTTAATGGGTTAGTTTTGATATATCCTCCGGATCAACGCTTCAGCCTGGAAGTATGGGTTTAACGGATGAGGAAGGACAAGCATGGATCACCAGGGAGCGGACTTGCTTAAGGGTTCCTTTTACCGGCAAACAAGGGGGTTAATTTTTGTACAGCGTAGTAGGTGTCCGCTTTAAAAAAGCGGGTAAAATATATTACTTTGATCCGCTCGATTTTCCGATTGAACGGGATCAATGTGTGATTGTGGAGACAGCAAGAGGTGTCGAGTACGGTAAAGTTGTCGTTGGAAAAAAAGAGGTGCAGGAAGCGGATGTGGTGTTGCCTCTCAAAAAAGTCATGCGGATTGCCGGAGAAACGGACGCACGCGTGGTGGAAGAGAATAAAGGTGCTGCAAAGGATGCTTTTACCACCTGTTTAAATAAAATCCGCGATCATGGCCTCAAAATGAAGCTTGTGGATGTGGAATTTACGTTTGACCGCAATAAGATTATTTTTTATTTTACTGCTGAAGGCCGGGTTGATTTTCGTGAGTTGGTCAAGGATCTGGCAAGCATCTTCCGTACCCGCATTGAGCTGCGGCAGATCGGGGTGCGTGATGAGGCTAAGATGCTCGGTGGGTTAGGGCCTTGTGGTCGGGTACTTTGCTGCTCCTCCTGGCTTGGAGATTTCGAGCCTGTATCCATAAAGATGGCTAAGGACCAAAATCTCTCACTAAACCCAACAAAGATCTCGGGTCTTTGTGGAAGACTCATGTGTTGCTTGAAATTTGAGCATGATAATTACGAAAGCACGAAGGAAGAAATGCCAGCGGTAGGCAAGCTAGTCGTAACCTCACTGGGTGACGGTAAGGTGGTTGGTATTAATGCCGGAAGCCGTACAGTTCATGTACAGTTGTTCGAAGTGGGCAAAGTTAAAGAACTTCCAATGGATGATGTTGTCGTCAAGTAAACCATATAAGGTTACTTTCGGGGTGGAAACTTGGAGAAGATAAATATATTTGCACACATGCAGGAGATGGAAGCGCAGATGGAAAACATGCGCGCAAGTCTCGGAGATTGGAAGCAGACGGTTAAGGAATTAATGGAAGCCAATCAAAGGCTAAGTCTGGAGAATGAACAGCTTCGTAAAATATTGAAGCGGGAGGCGCCTTTGGACCCTGCTGCCCATTCTGCTGAAGCAGAGGCTCTTTTGGCCGCAAGTGAGGGAGCAGAGGAGGTTGTCGGGGAAGGCTATGACAATCTGGCACGGCTCTATCATGAAGGTTTTCATATCTGCAATGTCTATTTCGGGCATTTACGTACAGAGGGTGACTGCCTGTTCTGTCTTTCGTTTCTTAATAAATGAGCAAATCCAGCCGTAGGAGATTTACGCCTACGGTTTTTTTTGAATTTAGCAGAGTGTATGCTTCCGAAGCAAATTTTGTTTCGAAGACAATTCATGAAGTATATACTTAAGCAAAACTTTTAGGAGAACACTATGACGAATTCTTTTAACGATGTGCCGGTTCCTTTGTATGGCGCAGAGCGGGTAGATGATTTACTGACACATGATTTAAAGATTATTCAGAGCGATGAGGTGTTCAGCTTTTCAATGGATGCAGTGTTGCTTGCAAGATTCGCCAGTGTACCGCCGCGTGGCAAGGTACTGGATCTGTGTACAGGCAATGGCGTGATCCCGATGCTTCTTTCAACACGTACCAAGGCCACTATAGAAGGTATTGAGATTCAGCCGCGTCTGGCAGATATGGCTCGTCGAAGCGTAGCGATGAACGGGCTGGAGGATCGGGTAATTATACATGAGGGGGATTTACGTGAGCTGCACCATACGGCAGGATACGGCGTGTATGATGCGATAACCGTTAACCCGCCCTATATGCCGCTGAACGGGAGTGACCTTAAACTGAATACTCATCAGGCTATGGCCCGCCACGAGCTGGGCTGCACTCTTGAGGAGGTCGTTCAGGCCTGTGTACGGCTTGTCCGCACCGGTGGAAAGGTAAGCATGGTTCATAAGCCACAGCGTCTGGTGGATATCATCAGTCTGATGAGACAATACCGGCTGGAACCGAAGCTGATCCGTTTTGTTCATCCGCGTGCCCATCTGGAGGCTAATATGGTATTAATCGAGGCGGCGCGGGATGGTAAGCCTGAGGTACGTTTACAACCCCCATTGATCGTATATAATGAGGACAATCAATATTGTCCGGAAATTCTGGATATCTACTACGGAGCTAAAGAGGGAAAATCATGACGATCTCGTGTCAAAGCAGCTTTCAAAACAGGAATATAGATCAGCAAAAAGGAACGGGCTCCCTGTATCTGGTAGCGACTCCCATTGGCAACTTGGAGGATATGACGTATCGTGCTGTGCGTACGCTGCAGGAATGCGATATTATCGCCGCCGAGGATACGAGACAGACCCGCAAATTGCTAAGCCACTTCGAAATCACACCTTCGATGCTGTTCAGTTATCATGAGCATAATAAGGCGGCCAGTGGACCAGAGCTTATCCGCTATATAATAGAAGGTAAAAATCTGGCACTGGTCAGCGACGCCGGTCTGCCGGCCATTTCCGACCCTGGAGCCGATCTCGTAGCGCTTGCGGTCAGCCACGGGATTCCCGTGATTCCGATCCCCGGAGCAAATGCGGCGCTGTCTGCTTTGATTGCTTCAGGCTTGCCTACTAACAGCTTCACCTTCATCGGATTCCTGCCAAGGGAGCGTAAGGACATTCGCACCGTGCTGTCAGCACTCCGTTCAGCGCAAGGCACCTTGTTGTTCTATGAATCACCGCACCGTGTAGCAAAAACATTGACTCACCTGCAGGAGGCCTTCGGTAACCGCCAGGTTGTACTCGCCCGTGAATTGACAAAAAGATATGAGGAGTTCCTGCGCGGAACTATTGAAGAATGTGTGGTTTGGTTGTCAGATCATCCACCACTGGGTGAGTACGTAATTGTGCTGGAGGGGGAGAGCAAAGAGGAGGCCAAGCTCGCCGAATCTTCCTGGTGGCGTGAACTCAGCATTGAGGAGCATGTAACCCACTATGAAACTTCCGGTCTGACACGTAAGGACGCTATGAAAAAAGCAGCATCAGATCGTGGGTTGGCCAAGCGGGATATTTATAATGCTCTACTGGAAAGAGAGTAAGGAAATATTGATGAGGAATTCCTTATATTAGTTGTAAATGTAGTTTCAACATTTATATATATGGTAACGGGGGAATTTGGAGTATATATATGGGTATAGTGTAGCCAAGCAATTCCCGCAGGGAGAGCGGCTTGCAGCACCGCACGTTACCCGGGAGCGCCTTGCGCAGCCGCTATAGGAGCGTAGCCTATGGCGAAACCCTTCGCATGACAAGGCCCCGAGGGCTTGCCCGAAAGAGGCCGGTCTACCCTCAACCGATACTCTTTTACGCGCAGCCACACGATCAGACAACTTTCCGGGTGTCCAGAGGGCCGGGGCCCTTGGGGCCCTCCCTGTAGGGAGTGTTTGGAGGGTAAACCTTAGGAAGGGAAAAGAGCAAAAAAATACCTCCCGCATAACGGGAGGCCAAGGAGATATAAAAAAGGTTAGAATTAACAATTTGATTAGTTCTTATTATAACCTATTTGTTTTAATTTGTCACAGGGGTAGGGATGGCAGAAATGCATTCGTGACAAACAATTTTTCCTTTGAAATAGGTTACGTTTTCAGCATTGCCACAGAATATGCAAGCAGGCTCATATTTCTTAAGCATGATCCGCTCACCGTCCACGTAAATTTCGAGCGCATCCTTTTCTCCGATGCCCAGTGTACGGCGCAATTCAATTGGAATAACAACCCGTCCTAGCTCATCTACTTTTCTAACTATACCTGTTGATTTCATCATTGCAATCGTTGCTCCTCTCAATGTTCAAAAGCGTCATTATTCGACAATGTTCACCGTTTTATGATATTTATAATACCAACCATTCCCAAAACAGTCAACCTTTTTTACGGGTGATTTCAAGGGTATTTTGATAAAAACTTTTGTGACGCTTATAAATAACGCAAATCGTATGAAAATTGCTAAAAATTAGTTTGTCGATTTGTAAATCTATAAAACGTCACGGTTCGACAAAGTGCGACATTATCTACTATTATAACCTTTGTTTCAACTGATTTCTATTATTATTATTCAAAGGAGTTGAACTTATGAAGCAACCGCTGACAGAAGAGAAGGTTTTTAAAGACCCGGTACACAACTATATTCATGTTCAGGATACGATCATCTGGCGATTGATTAATACCAGCGAATTTCAGCGTTTGCGTCGCATTCGCCAGCTTGGTACCTCTTATCTAACCTTCCACGGAGCAGAGCATAGCCGTTTTTCCCACTCCCTGGGCGTTTATGAAATTACACGGCGAATCATCTCCCAGTTTGAACGAAGCGGGTACAAGGATTGGATGCCGGAGGAGAGTCTGCTCACATTATGTGCAGCGCTCTTACATGATTTGGGACATGGGCCGTTCTCCCATTCAATAGAAGAAGCTTTTGAAATGAACCACGAGGATTGGACCTGCAGAATAATACAGGAGAATACGGAAATCACTGCTATACTGCGGGATGTGAGTGAGGATTTCCCGCGCAAGGTTGCCTCTGTAATTGCCAAAACATATGAGCATGAAATCGTGGTCAACCTGGTGTCCGGTCCTCTGGATGCGGATCGCATGGATTATTTGTTGCGGGATGCTTACTACACCGGAGTGAACTATGGAACCATCGATATTGACCGTATTCTAAGAATGCTGCGTCCTTATAATGGGAGGGTTGTCGTAAAGGAATCAGGCATGCATGCCATTGAGGATTATCTGATGTCACGGTACCAGATGTATTGGCAGGTATACTTTCACCCGGTTACGCGCAGTTCGGAGATTATTTTGCGCCAGATTTTCCGCAGGGCGAAAGAGCTTCTCCAGGAGGGTTACTCCTTCCGCTTTATGATCAATCCACTCCGTGATTTATTTTGTGGAGAGATTAATGTAGAACAGTATTTACTGCTGGATGAAGCCTTGGTCCAGACTGCCTTTATGCAGTGGACGCTGGAATCCGATGAAACGTTAGCTGACTTGTGCAGCCGATTTATTCATCGTAAACTGTATAAATATGTGGAGATGGACCATCTCGATTCGGAGACGATTGACGAAATCCGCCGCAGTTTTGCCGGTGCCGGGCTGCTTCCTGATTACGACCTGGAAATTGATTATCCGACAGATCTCCCCTATGATGTTTTCCGTCCGGGACAGGGCTTTGACAGCAAACAAATTTTGCTGCTGGACCGGCATGACAAATTGCGGGAAATCTCTGAAGTATCGGATATAGTCCGCTCAATCAGCGGCATTCACCGCGGACGGTATCACCTTTATTTTCCACAGGACAAGCTGCAAAATGTGCTTACACAGCTGCCGGACTCTATCGCTGAGATCTTTGCAAAATAATACAAAAATTTCTGGAATTCATCATAGAAAACAAGACCGAAAGGACGATACAGCATGCGCTTATTCGACACACATACTCATCTGGATGCACCGCAATTCGACGAGGACCGTGAGCAGGTTATTGCCCGCGCGTTAGAGGCTGGTGTCAGCAAGATGATTAACATCGGATTTAACCGGGAAACGATTCCAACGACAATGAAATTGGCAGAATCGTATGATTATATTTATGCAGCAGTTGGCTGGCACCCCGTGGACGCCATTGACATGAAAGAGGAGGATATGGACTGGATCGCCTCTCTGTGCAGCCATAAAAAGGTGGTGGCTATCGGAGAAATTGGACTTGATTACTACTGGGATACCTCACCCAAAGAGGTACAGCATGAGGTATTCCGCAAACAGATTGGTATGGCACGGGAACTAAAAATGCCTATCTGTATTCATAATCGTGATGCCCATGAGGATGTGGTACGAATTTTGCGGGAGGAGAAGGCAAGTGAAATTGGCGGTGTCATGCACTCCTTTTCCGGGAGTTGGGAAACGGCCAAAATGTGTCTTGATCTAGGCTTTCATTTATCCTTCGGCGGGCCTGTGACTTTCAAGAATGCCAGGGTGCCTAAAGAGGTGCTTGCTCAGACTCCAATGGACCGGCTTTTGATCGAAACCGACTCCCCATATCTGACGCCTCACCCCTTCCGCGGGAAGCGAAATGAGAGTGCTCATGTGAAGCTTGTCGCCGAGGCAGCAGCGGAAATAAAAGGGATTGATTTACAGGAATTGGCTGAAATTACGTATGCGAACGCGCTGGAACGATTTGGAATTGTCTGAAAACGGGAGAAAAACAGGTGAAAAAAGAAGTATAGCCGATATATTAAACTTTTTTAATAAAGAAACGGCTGATTATTACAATATTTTAATGATTTTTTTACGTAAACGTGGTTGAATCGTGCTTTACAACATGCATCAAAACAGGATATCATCTTTTCAGTGAAGTGAGCTGTTGTTACTGTGACAGTCACAATTTCATGGATCGTCTCGCTGAGTCTCCGTATGGAGAACGGGGGAACCAATAATGATCTGCCGCATGTCCGTACATAGAGTACAACATAGAAATGCCGCAGACTTTATTTGATTTCTTCACGTGGTCTTTGGGGTGAATTTGAGGGCAACCGCCGTGAGCGGGTGACCTGAGATAGGGCGTCTCTCTTATGCCCGAACCCGACAGCTAACCCCGTAAGCGCAAGTAAGAGAGGAAACCTCGTGCATAAACATTCCCGCGTATTCTGACACCCGGAGAGCCACGAAAGAGTCCTCTGTGAACTCTTTTGGGCTTTTTTTGTTTTTTGAATAATGCGGATGTTCCCAGCATACTGTTATATAACAGATGTCTGGAGTAGCTATGCCGAGCAGGCGATCCATGAGCAGGAAACGCTAAAGCAATGCGGGCGTATCCTGTGCAATCTCAAACCTAGTTTCGTCAGAAGTGATAAAGTCACCTTTGCTATACAACTTGGACGACGGGGCTATGTAAGGAGGATGGAGAGAATGGGCGTATTCCAACCAGAAGTATCCCATGATTCGCAATCATCCAGCAGGTCTTTCGCATTACGGTGGAAGCAAGTGAATCCTCGCGTACTTTCGCTTGCAGGCGCGGCATCAATTGTTATCGCGCTGGTAATTCTGCTGTACGTACACGGTCAAAGCATTAAAGAAATAACTTTAGTAATAGACGGAAAGGTACAAACGCTGGAGACGCGGGATGCGCTGCTCAGCGATGTGCTGGCAAAGGAACAAATTTCGCTTCAGCCGCATGATGCTTTATCCATTGGCCTTAGTGATGAAATAAAAGACGGCGACCGCGTCGTAATCAACCGTGCGCAGGCCCTTAAGCTTACTGCGGATGGAACAACCCAAACGCTGTACACGACCGAGGATACCATCGGTCAGGCGATTGACAAACTGGGCGTCAGCCTGGAAAGCTACGATAAGATTTATCCTTCGCTCAACACTGCAGTTTCTGCCGACATGGAAATCAAAATTGTCCGAATCAACAAGCAAGTGGTACAGCGGACAACGAATTTGCCTTTCCGAGTAATTAAGACCGCAGACCCCTCCCTGACCAAGGGAACTGTAAGAGTTGCACAAGCAGGCAAACCCGGCGTAATGGTCCAGCATATTGAGAAAATCTATCAAGATGGCGAGCTGGCATCTATGCGTATGGTGGGCAAGGAAGTACAGGCGGTTACCAAAGACAAGATCATTGCTATTGGTACCAAAGCACTTCCCAAGGCTGCTGTAGCTACTACTGCAACTTCCAATTCAACCACTACCACTAAATCATCTAAAGTCAGTGCGAACAGCAACAATGTTGCCAGCAAGGCAGGTATGGATTTCGAGTACAAAAAAGTAATTAAAAATGTATCCATGACAGCTTATTCATCTGAAGAGCCTGGTATTGGAACCCGTACGGCTTCCGGCACACGCGTAACGGAAGGTAGGACTATCGCTGTAGATCCAGACGTAATACCTATTGGCTGGTGGGTGTATATTGAGGGACTTGGGTTTCGCCGTGCAGAGGATACCGGCGGTGCCATTAAAGGCAACAAGGTAGATGTCTATTATGATTCACTGAGCCATGCCCGTAACTTCGGCCGTAAATCGCGTACGATTTATGTGATTGGACCTGTGAAGCCAGAGCTGAATTAAGCAGCAGATTTTTGCAAATTAGCGTTTTATAAGATATAGTGAGGGTAGCACTTAAGACTGTTACGGAATTACAGAGCTGCCGCTCATCACTTATACATTCTTTAGCCAATAAGAAGGGGAGCGAATCCTCTTCTTTTTGCGTTGCAGAGTAAGGAGTTTTGTAAAATGATCAAGGAATTAATCGTTGTGGAAGGTAAAAGCGATACAGTTGCGGTTAAGCGTGCTGTAGATGCGGATACCATTGAAACAGGCGGTTCAGCAGTTGACCGCAAAGTGATCGCCAGGATTGCGCTGGCCATGGAGCGCAGAGGGGTCATTATTCTAACTGATCCTGATCACGCCGGGGAACGGATCCGGAAGATTGTGTCTTCCAAGGTGCCAGGCTGCAAGCATGCGTTCATTCCTGAAAAAGATGCTACCCGCAAAGGTGACATCGGAGTTGAAAATGCTTCTCCGGAGGCTATTCGTCACGCGCTTGAGCATGTTCATACTTCCTTTGAAGGCGCCCCGGCCCTGATTGGGTTGGAGGATCTGATGGCTGCAGGGATGATGGTGCATCCCCGGGCAGCGGAGCGGAGAATGGAGTTGGGCAATTTGCTGGGGATCGGCTACTGTAACGGCAAGCAGCTATACAAGCGGCTGGCGATGTTTGGAATATCACGAGAGGAATTTGTAAATGCTCTCGCGCAAATTGATCAGGGAGGCATTACCTCATGAGTGGCAACAATCATATCTCATCCCCGGTACGCACTAAGGAAATTATCCAGCGTTACGGGTTCTCGTTTAAGAAAAGCTTGGGCCAGAACTTTCTGATTGACCAGAATATACTGGACAAGATTGTAGATGCTGCAGGCCTGGATCAGGCAGCAGGTGCACTAGAGATTGGACCAGGCATTGGCGCTTTGACCGAGAGGCTGGCGATGTCCACTGGAGTGGTGACAGCCGTAGAGATTGACCGGCGGCTGATCCCGATACTTCGGGATGTTCTTGCCTCTTACCCGCATGTCAAAATCCGGAACGATGATGTGTTGAAAGTGAATTTGCAGGAATTATTCGCTGAGGATTTTGCGGCTGTGGAAAGAGTTAGTGTAGTTGCCAATTTGCCGTACTATGTAACCACTCCAATTCTCATGAAGCTGCTTGAAGAAAAACTGCCGCTTGATAATATCGTGGTGATGATTCAAAAGGAGGTTGCCGAACGTATGGCAGCTTCACCTGGCGGGAAGGAATATGGCAGCCTTAGCATCGCTGTTCAGTATTATAGTGAACCCGAACTGGTCTGCATAGTGCCGCGTACGGTATTCATTCCTCAACCGAACGTGGAATCCGCCGTGATCCGTCTCAAGGTGAGAGAGCGTCCCCCGGTAGAGGTTGCAGACGAGAAGCATTTCTTTGAGGTTGTACAAGCTTCCTTCACCCAGCGGCGCAAAACCATTGCCAATAATCTCAAAGCCCGGTTCTTTCCTGAAGAGGGGCGTGAACGTCTGGAGTCTCTGCTGGCTGAGGCTGGAATCGAGCCAAGCCGCCGCGGAGAAACACTCAGCCTGGAGGAGTATGCCCGGCTAAGCGCCGTACTGCTTGCTGCTGGAATCGTTTAAGCATGAAAAAACAGCCTGATGCCTTTCTTATGTTTCAAATCACCGCTGATTAAGAACCAACCAGGGTCTTTGCCCATACGATGGGGTAGAGGTGGTGTTTGAAATGAATTTAGGAGACTTGGTCGTTCGCAAATCTTATGGTGGCGATGTAACGTTCCGGGTGGAGAATATCGTGCAGAACGGGGCCGTCATCAAAGGTACCGAATTTCGCCTGCTGGCGGATGCGCCTTTGGAAGACTTGGTGCAGGTGCCTCCTACCCGTATTACCGAGCGGGGACAACAGGCGCAGATTAAAGCTACTGAATCCCTGACCCGGCTGCGTAAAGACCGGCAGGAGCAGAGCCAGCGCAGCGGAGAGAGTATCTCCGGAGTATGGCCCCAGTCTCCCAAGGAGCTGGCCTACTTCGAGGTGCCGGGAAAGGTGCTGCACCTGGATGGTGATGCACTGTATTTGAAGAAGAGCCTTAATCTATACGAGCAGCTGCGGATCCCCGCTGAAGGTCATCATATTCATGAATCAAAGATGGCCGAAACGCTGTACCGGCTGTTGCCGCATGTACGTCCGGATATTGTTGTCATTACCGGTCATGACGGAGTACTCAAACAGCAGCATACTTATGATCTCTACAGCCTGAATAGTTACAAAAATTCGCAGAACTTCGTAGCGGCCATTAGGGTTGCGAGGGAATATGAGCGGAATTTTGATACGCTGACTATTGTGGCAGGAGCCTGCCAGTCCCATTTCGAGGCACTGCTAGGTGCGGGGGCCAACTTTGCCAGCTCGCCCGGAAGAATTCTGATTCATGCTTTGGATCCGGTCTATATAGCGGCAAAGGCATCTTTTACTTCCATCCGGGATTCCGTCAGTCTGGGGGATGTGCTGAATAATACCATCAGCGGTAGCCAGGGCATGGGCGGAATCGAGACCCGCGGCAGCTTCCGTATCGGAATGCCGCGCCTGCAGAATCTGTCTACTCTAAAGGTAGCACCATCGGTGATGATGTAGCCGCAGGATATGTGAACAGACATTTCAGAAATCCTCACTTAAGCCCCACTTTTGTGGGGTTTTTTTGTTTACGGTGTTTTTTGCTTATTGAATATTAGACTCTGATATTACAGCTAACAAGGATTTAATGTCAGCGTTGCTCTACGCTAAAAAAATTCCGTTGACAACATTTTTACCATCATCTATAATTATTTATTTGATTTGACAATGAAGGTGGAAAGTTGTATAATGGACAAGGAAAGAGGTGGTCGTCAGGCAATGGCTAATAACGCGCTGTTGGAAATTAAACGCAGTCTCGAAGCTCACGTCGGTCATAAGATCACGTTGCGTGCAAACGGTGGCCGTCGTAAAACCGTTGAACGCACCGGTGTCCTGGAAGAAACGTACCCTTCTGTATTTATTGTCAAACTGGATCAGGAGCAGCAAACCTTCAAGCGAGTCTCCTACAGCTATGCCGATATCCTCACTGAATCTGTGGAAATCACAGTTTGTGAAGATGATGGGCAGATGCGGATTATGTATATTAAAGCTTAACGGTTTATGGGCAGTCTCCCGCAGGGGAGGCTGCTTTTTGTTGTTTTTGGCTGAATGGCCATCCGGTCTTGGCAGCATACTAAAGCAGCAACAATCTCGTCATCCATCATTTTAAGGAGGGATTTCGTTAATGAGCCGCAGAAAACGGGGCATGATGTCAGAGGAGTTGAAGACGGAGCTGGCCAAGGAACTGGGTTTTTATGAGACGGTAGAACGTGATGGCTGGGGCGGAATTCGGGCGAAAGATGCCGGGAATATGGTTAAAAGAGCCATTCAGCTGGCTGAGGAGGCCGCACGCAAATCGTATTAGGACTTGCAGGAACAACTCAGCGAGGGGTGCTGCCACGACGGCAGTGCCTTTTCGGTATGTACTGAACTTTTGATAAAATGTAAAAAAAGGACGACAAACCTTTTCTACTGGATGGACTTCGTTACGAGTTTCTCATATAATATGTTAAGTTGTTTTTACGGGAAAAGCTGAGGGTGGGTGAACGCCTTGAAAATGTATGAAAAAGCGCCAGCAAAAATCAATCTGATGCTGGATGTGCTGCATAAACGCGCGGATGGCTTTCATGAAGTTGAAATGATTATGACTATGGTCGATTTGGCGGACCGCTTGGAGCTGTCTGAGCTGAAACGGGATTCTATTATTATCTCGAGCCAGGCCGGATATATTCCGCTGGACGAGAAGAACCTGGCCTTCCAGGCGGCGAGGCTTATTAAAGACCGCTATAACGTGAGAAGCGGTGTGCACATCCATTTGGACAAAAGAATCCCTGTGGCTGCAGGCCTCGCCGGGGGCAGCAGTGACGCCGCGGCAACGCTGCGCGGCTTGAACCGGCTCTGGCGCCTCGGCATTCCGGCGCAGGAGCTGCAGGAACTGGGCGCCGAGTTGGGCTCGGACGTCCCGTTCTGCGTCACAGGCGGCACTGCCCTGGCAACGGGCAGAGGCGAGCGGCTGACTCCCATTCCAAGTCCGCCGCAGTGCTGGGTCGTCCTGGCCAAGCCGCCGATTAATGTATCGACGGCTGAGGTGTACGGACGCGTGCGCGCGAACAACATCGCTGTGCATCCATCCGCTTCCCGGATGCAGGAGGCGATCGCCGCAGGCGATTTCGCAGCCGTCTGCGCGGGGCTCGGTAACGTACTGGAGGATGTCACGCTGAAGCTGCATCCGGAAGTGCAGCAGTTGAAGGACGCTATGGTGAAGCTGGGTGCAGATGGCGTACTTATGTCTGGCAGCGGGCCAACGGTATTTGGACTGGTGTCAAAACAATCGAAGGTAGCCAGAATTTACAATGGGCTGCGCGGATTTTGCAAGGAAGTATACGCTGTGCGTTCGCTGAACTAAGTAAACACTGTCTGACGGTGGTCGAATGGATCCCCATGCTTGTGTAAATCCGTACAAAAGTGATATTATTTTTAATAATATTCGGTTTTGGCGAGGAGCATTCCGTGAAAAAACTTAAAAGAAGCCAACGTTTGGTAGACATGACCCAATTTTTGCTTGAAAAACCGCATGTTCTTCTTCCGCTATCAACATTTGCTGACCGGTACGGAGCGGCGAAGTCATCTGTAAGTGAAGATTTGGCTATTATAAAAGAGGTATTTGAAGGAGAAGGCATGGGGGAATTGCAGACACTCGCTGGTGCGGCGGGTGGTGTGCGCTATATTCCGAGGATGCCTACAGACATAGCGCTAGCCTTCGTAGACGGCCTATGCAGCCAGCTTGAACAAAGTGACCGTATACTGCCTGGCGGATATTTGTATATGTCTGATCTGCTTGGGCTTCCGTCTCTGATGGAGCAGGCCGGCAAGATTATCGCCACAGCCTTCTATGGTGTAGAGATTGACGTGGTAATGACAGTAGAGACCAAAGGTATTCCCCTGGCTTATGCCACGGCCGCGCAGCTGGGACTTCCGGTAGTGCTGGTACGCCGCGACCATCAGGTGACGGAGGGCTCTGCAGTAAGCATCAATTATGTCTCGGGATCGCATAAAAGCATACATACGATGTCGCTGTCCAGACGGGCGCTGAGGGAGAAGTCGAGGGTGCTGATTGTGGATGACTTCATGAAGGCGGGTGGAACCGTACGCGGCATGGTCGATCTTCTGGGTGAATTCAATGCTGAGGTTGCCGGTGTAGGTGTGCTGGTTGAATCTGGAGCTGTTGAAACCGAGGAGCGCCTGCTCCATGACTATGTATCCCTGGTGAAGTTAAGTGAAGTGGATTCTAAGGAACGGCGGATCTCTGCACATCCGGGGAATTATTTTTTCGCTTGATTGGCAGAGTAAACCTAATATCTATAAGACTGGCTAAAATGTCGAATCCGTGAGGAAAACACAGAGAACTTCACGAAATGTGTCGAAAACGATGGTATGGCAAAAATAATCTTCTTCATCAGACATTTTATGGAATCCAAAAGAAGGAATTCGCATTGCTGTGTGGAATTATACACCAAGTCTCTGATGGAAAAAGGTGGTGAACACACACATGCAAATTACGGATGTCAGACTCCGCCGCGTTAACTCTGAGGGGAGAATGAAAGCAATCGCATCCATTACAATCGATAACGAGTTTGTTGTTCATGACATTCGCGTCATCGACGGTAATAACGGGATGTTCGTTGCAATGCCCAGCAAGCGTACACCGGATGGGGAATTCCGCGATATCGCACACCCGATTTCTTCGGGAACACGCGAGAAGATTCAATCCGCGGTTCTGGCCGAGTATGATCGCGCCGCTACTGAAGAAGAAGAGGTCATTGAAGAGGGAGCATAAGCCAGTCGCTTACTCTGAAGGACGGCTGCCCTTACTTGGGCGGCTTAAGGCCATGCCGTTTTTTTATTGGGGTTCGAAGAAAAGGGAACCATGCCTTCATGGTTCTCTTTTCTTTTTGCCCGGAATGAGATATATTCAGTAGTGAGCTAAAGAAGTAGGGGGTTGGCATTCTTGAAAAGAATGGCTGTTGTACTTGCTGCAGGTCAAGGCAAGCGCATGAAATCTAAATTATACAAAGTGCTGCACCCCGTCTGCGGCAAACCGATGGTAGGGCATGTACTTGATACAGTAAAAGCGACCGGATGCCAGCGCACCGTTGTAGTTGTCGGACACGGTGCGGAGAAGGTAAAAGCCTATGTAGGCCAGAATGCGGAATATGTTCTTCAGGAAACGCAGCTGGGTACAGGCCATGCCGTGAAGCAGGCTAAAGACCTTCTCGGCGGTGAAACAGGCACAACAGTTGTAATCTGCGGAGATACACCGCTCGTGACAGCGGAAACGCTGGAGGGGCTTATGGCTCTGCATGAGGGCCAGAATGCGGCTGCAACCGTACTTACAGCTGTCATGGAGCAGCCTGCAGGCTATGGAAGGATTATTCGAGGTAAGGATGGCGGCGTACTGAAGATCGTGGAGCAGAAGGATTGCTCTCCGGAGGAAGCTGCTGTAAATGAGATCAACACGGGGACTTATTGTTTTGATAACACGAAGCTGTTTGCAGCTTTGGAGAAGGTTACGAACAGCAATAACCAGCAGGAATATTATTTAACCGATGTTATCGGCATACTCCGGGCACAGGGGGATATCGTACTGGGATATCAGGCTCATGATGCTGCGGAGTCTATTGGCGTTAATGACCGTTTGGCCTTGTCGGAAGCAGAAGGTCTGATGCGCCAGCGCATCAACCGTCAGCACATGCTGAACGGGGTAACCATTATTGATCCTGCTTCCACCTATATCGCAGCCGATGTGATCATCGGAGCAGATACCACACTCTATCCGGGAACTACCCTGAAAGGGAAGACGGTCATCGGGGAGGACTGTATCATCGGGCCTTCCAGTGAGATTGAGGACTGCGTGGTGATGGATGGTGCTGAAGTGAAGCACTCCGTGCTGAATCAGGCCCAGGTCGGAGCAAGAACCTCTGTTGGGCCTTTTGCCTATTTGCGGCCAGGTGCTGTGCTTGGGGAAGAGGTTAAAATCGGTGATTTTGTGGAAATTAAGAATGCCAGTATTGGGGATGGCTCGAAAGTCTCACATTTAAGCTATATCGGCGATGCGACGGTTGGCAAGAATGTAAATGTGGGCTGCGGTGCAATTACCGTTAACTATGACGGCTACAATAAATCCAGAACCGAGATTGGCGATGATGCCTTTATCGGGAGTAATGTGAACCTTGTAGCTCCGGTTACTGTGGGTAAAGGTGCATTTGTCGTTGCCGGGTCGACCATTACCCGTTCAGTTTCAGAGAATGATCTGGCTATTGCCAGAGTAAGGCAGGAGAACAAGCCAGGGTATGCCGAGAAGATCCGTGCCCGGGCCAAAGCCAAGAAAGGCCAGTCCGAGTCCATCGTAGAGCGCTAGAAGCCAAGGCGCCGGTCGGACCCGCAAATCCGCGCCGGCGCTCACTTGGAAGTTAAATTCCGTCACGGAGGGTTTATATTTTATGACTTATTGCGATTCCAAACTAAAGATTTTTACCTGCAATTCCAATCCTAAGCTGGCCAGTCAAATTGCCGACTACATCGGCATACCCATGGGAGAATCCCACACGACCAGCTTCAGCGACGGAGAGATTCAGGTTAAGCTGTCAGAGAGCGTTCGTGGCTGTCACGTATATATCGTACAGTCCACATGTGGTCCGGTTAATGATAATCTTATGGAGCTTCTGGTTATGGTCGACGCCCTCAAGCGCGCCTCCGCGAAGAGTATCAATGTGGTTATTCCGTACTATGGCTACGCACGTCAAGACCGTAAAGCCCGTTCCCGCGATCCGATAACGGCCAAGCTGGTAGCGAACCTGATTGAAAAAGCAGGGGCACACCGCGTCATTACCATGGACCTTCACGCGATGCAAATTCAAGGCTTCTTCGATATTCCTGTGGATCATCTCCTGGGTGTTCCCATTCTTGCCCAGTATTTCCGCTCCAAGCAGATTCAGAATCCTGTTGTAGTGTCTCCTGACCATGGCGGTGTTGTGCGGGCAAGAAAGCTTGCTGATTTCTTGAACGCGCCGCTGGCAATTATCGACAAACGCCGTCCAGAGCCAAATGTGAGTGAGGTTATGAACATCATCGGTAATATCGAGGGCAAAACAGCGATTCTGATCGATGACATCATCGACACAGCCGGAACCATTGTATTGGGAGCCAATGCTCTGATGGAAGGCGGTGTGAAGGAAGTATATGCGTGCTGCACCCATCCCGTATTATCAGGTCCTGCACATGAACGTTTGGAAAACTCTCCAATCAAAGAAATTATCGTGACGGATACCATTCCAATTCGCAGCGACAATCCGACCTCGAAGCTAAAGGTTCTGTCCGTGGCTCCACTGATGGGCGAGGCTATTATCCGCGTTCATGAAGAGCTGTCGATCAGTAAATTGTTTGAAATAGAATAGATTGCCCAGGGTATAGAAAAAGGGTTACACCTTTCGCGAGGAAGATGTAACCCTTGTCGGCGTAATGCAGAAGCTGTCTCTAGTATCCCGGACGAGAGACGAAGGTGAACAGGGTACGGTTATAAAGGGTCCCCTGAAGCTCCACAAAACCTTCATCCACAGCTGTCACCATCCCGATGTCAACGTGCACGTTGCCTCTATATACCTCGACAGGCACAGCATGTTGGATGTGGTACTGGAAATGGCGCTGAAGCGTTAAGATATCGCCTTGATGTAGCATGTTTCATCACCTGTCTTTGGAATATACGCCTATTGTACCAAAAACGGAACGCCTCTGCCGAGAGGTGTCTAGAAGGAAAGGATAGCCGCATCATGAAATGGATAGTTGGACTCGGAAATCCCGGACCGCAGTACGCCAAAACGAAGCATAATGTCGGCTTTATGGCTTTGGACGAACTGGCGGCTAAATATGGCATAGTTTTTAATCAGAACAAATGTAAGTCCGTTATTGGTGAAGGTGTGATTGACGGTATCAAAACCGTTCTGATCAAACCAATGACTTTTATGAATCTCTCCGGGGAAGCGGTTCGTGCCTATATGGATTATTACAAAGTACAGCTTGAAGATATGATTGTTGTGTATGATGATCTGGATACGGAAATGGGTAAAGTCCGGCTGCGCTACCAGGGAAGCGCCGGCGGCCATAACGGGATTAAGTCCATCATACAGCATACCGGAACCCAAACCTTCAACCGTGTGCGGATGGGGATATCCCGGCCTGAGCCTGGATTTGCTATTGTCGACTATGTTCTATCTACCTTCCCTAAGAAGGATGGGGATAAGTTGGAAACGATGATTCAGGACACCTGTGCCGCTCTGGAGTTCAGTATGAAGCATACTTTTGAGCAGACTATGGCTAAATTTAATGGCTGATTGCCTAGAGGCGATAATTCCCCCTAAGGCTAAAGCTTAATCAGGCGGGGCATACTGAAGGTAATATACTACCTTCAGGAGGCATATAGATGGCAATAAACTATGTATGCAGGCACTGCCGGACATTTCTGGGAAGCATCCAGAGAAGTGATATTACAGAAATGCAGTTGGGCCTACATTCCTTGACCCCTGCGGAGCGCAGAGATATCATAGCGTATGATTCAGAAGGCGAGATTACGGTAAAGGTGACTTGCGACTACTGCAAGGAAGCCTTGGACAATAACCCCGAGCTCAGTCTGCTGGCCAGTCCGCTTCAGTAAGTGGCAGCGGCTGTCTCTATCGTCATCCGCAAGCCTTGGCCTTATGCTAAGGCTTGTTTTCGATTCTAATTATAATAGGTGGCATCTGCCCGTCAGGGCAGTGCCAGCCTGTTTAGTAAGAGAGGTGCGCCTGTTGTTACAAGGTCTTATAGAAGCATTTTCCAAAGATCCCGATTTTCAGTCCGTTACCCGAGGTGTAGCTGCAGGCATGAAGGAGCAGCTCATATCGGGTTTGTCTGGTTCGGCCAGACAAATCATGCTGGCGGCGCTGCATGAAGAAACTTCACGTCCGCTGCTTGTAGTTACTCATAATATGTTTTCTGCCCAGAAGATGGCTGAGGATTTGCAGGAAGCGCTTTCTCCGGATCGCGTTCTGCTCTACCCTGCCAATGAGCTGGTTGCCGCCGAGGCGGCAGTCTCAAGCCCTGAGACACTTGCCCAGCGGATTGATGTGTTAACGAGATGCGCCCAGGGCTTCCGTGGCGTTGTTGTTGTTCCCTATTCCGGTGTACGCCGCCTGCTTCCTTCGCCAAATGTGATGGCAGACGCAGAGGTAACGATCTCCCAGGATGGGACGCTTGTTCTTGATGAGTTCCTGATGTCCATGATTGAGATGGGCTATGAACGGGTGGAGCGGGTAGAGAACCGCGGCGAGCTCAGTGTCCGGGGCGGTATTATTGATTTCTATCCGATGACTTCCCCCCTGGCCTACCGGGTGGAGCTGTTTGATGATGAGGTCGATTCCATCCGAACCTTTGATCCGCAGGACCAGCGTTCGATCGACAAGGTGAACAGCGTGAAGATCACACCTGCCAAGGAAATTATTGCTGATCAGCTGCGTCAGGATACGGCTTCTACAGAAGCAGCGGCAATGCTGGAACGGCAGCTCGAAAAGATGGCTGACCGCCAGGCGAAGCTGCGTCTGCGCGAGGAAATGGGCCGGGAGCTGGAAATGCTCCGCGAAGGCACTTATTTTCCGGAAATCTATAAATATATTAGTCTCTTATATCCTGAGCGTACCCATCTGTACGATTACATGGCGAAGGATACGATTCTGGTGCTGGATGAACCAGCGAGATTGCTGGAAACAGCGAAGCAGCTTGAACGGGATGAATCGGAATGGAACCTGCACCTGCTGCAAAACGGAAAGACACTGCCTGATCTGCAGCTTTCTGTGGAGAGTGATGTCGTCATGTATCAGCGGCCGTTCCAAAGCCTGTTCATGTCGATTTTCCTGCGCCAGGTTCCCCATATTCAGCCGCAAAATATTTTGGGCTTTATCAGCCGCGGAATGCAGGACTTCCATGGCCAGATGAATGTGCTGAAATCGGAGATGGAGCGGTGGCACAAATCCGGCGTGAAAGTGATTATGCTAGCGAATGGTGAAGAACGGATGGAGCGTGTCCGCAGGGTTCTGTACGACTATGGCATTGAGGAGCCTACCATTCTTCAAGGCAATTTGGGTTCCGGTTTTGAACTGCCTTCCATTCATCTTGCGGTGATTACCGAAGGAGAAATATTCTCCCAGAAGCAGCGCAAGGCGCGCAAGGTATCCAAAGGCATCGATAATGCTGAACGGATCAAAAGCTACACCGAACTGAAGATTGGTGATTATGTTGTTCATCAAAATCACGGGATCGGGAAGTATATGGGAATCGGGACGCTGGAGGTCAGCGGAATTCACCGGGACTATATGCATATTATGTATGCCGGAGGAGATAAACTCTCCGTACCGATTGAACAAATTGATCTGATTCAGAAGTACGTGGGCTCGGAAGATAAGGAGCCGAAGGTTTATAAGCTTGGCGGTAATGAATGGACGAGAGTTACAAGTAAGGTGCGGTCTTCGGTACAGGATATTGCCGATGATCTGATTAAGCTCTATGCTGAACGTCAGAGTGCCCTGGGCTATGGCTTTGAGAAGGATACCCAGGAGCAGCACGAATTCGAAGAGATGTTCCCTTATGAAGAGACACGCGATCAGCTGCGGGCCATTGAAGAAATCAAGAAAGATATGGAGCAGAACCGTCCGATGGACCGGTTGCTGTGCGGTGACGTAGGCTATGGCAAGACGGAGGTAGCCATTCGTGCCGCGTTTAAATCTGCGATTGAAGGCAAGCAGGTTGCGGTGCTGGTACCAACGACGATTCTGGCCCAGCAGCACTACGAGACCTTCCGCGAGCGTTTTGCCAATTATCCGCTTAACATCCAGGTGCTCAGCCGGTTCCGCAGCCGCAAGGAGCAGAATGAGACAATCAAGGGTGTACGGCAGGGAACCGTAGATGTGGTTATTGGCACGCACCGGCTGTTGTCGCAGGATATGGTCTTTAAGGATCTGGGTCTTTTGATCGTGGATGAGGAGCAGCGTTTCGGGGTTACACATAAGGAAAAACTCAAAAAACTGAAGACCAATGTCGATGTACTTACTCTTACGGCGACACCTATTCCCCGGACCCTGCATATGTCCATGCTCGGTGTGCGGGACTTGTCAGTCATTGAGACACCGCCGGAGAACCGCTTTCCTGTACAGACGTACGTGGTAGAGCACAGCCAGACGCTTACCCGTGAGGCTGTAGAGCGTGAGCTGGCCCGGGGCGGTCAGGTCTATTATCTGTACAACCGTGTTCAGGGTATTCAGGAAATGGCTGCGCAAATCTCCATGCTCGTTCCGGAAGCCCGGGTCGGCATTGGTCATGGCCAAATGTCAGAGTCAGAGCTGGAGAAGACCATTCTTGACTTTCTGGACGGGGAATACGATGTACTGGTCAGCACAAGCATCATCGAGACAGGGGTAGATATTCCGAACGTCAACACGCTGATTGTGCATGACGCTGACAAAATGGGGCTGTCCCAGCTGTATCAGCTTCGCGGGCGGGTAGGCCGCTCCAACCGGATTGCTTATGCCTATTTCACGTACCAGCGGGATAAAGTGCTTACTGAGGTAGCCGAGAAGCGGCTGCAGTCGATTAAGGAATTTACGGAGCTTGGCTCCGGCTTCAAAATCGCCATGCGTGACCTTTCCATTCGCGGAGCGGGCAATTTGCTTGGTGCTGAACAGCACGGATTCATTGCGTCTGTCGGTTTTGATCTCTACTCGCAGATGCTTGCAGAAGAGATCCGCAAACGCAAAGTCAGCGTGCTGGGTGAAGAGGATACCTCACTTAAGCAAGGAAATACGGTGATTGACTTGTCGATTGATGCTTATCTGCCATCCGAGTATATCTATGACAGTATTCAAAAAATAGAGATATATAAGAAAGTTGCTGCGGTGGCTGCCCTTGAAGATGCCGCAGAACTTGAAGACGAGCTACTAGACCGTTTCGGTGAGCTGCCTGAGGCTGTTGTCAACCTGTTATCTGTAGCCCGCCTGAAGGTATATGGCAAGCTCTACGGAATGGAATCGATGGTCCGGCGGGGCGATGAGGTCTCGCTTAACTTCCATGAAGGCAGCACGGGCGCTTTTGACACGGCAAAGCTCGCTAAGGTTGGAAATAACTTTGAAAGACGTGTACAATTTGATAGGGACGCCAAGTCAACCATCCGTGTGAAATCAAAGGATCTGGGGGACAAGGAACTGCTTGATTTGCTGGAACAGTTCCTGGCGGCGGCCAAACAGTCTTTAAAATCGAAGGGAGAATTACATGATGTCATCAAATAAAACAAAATCCTGGAAAGTGCTGCTAGTTTCACTTGCGGCGGCCATTTCTTTCTCTATGCTGGCAGCTTGCAGCAGCAATAATAACAGTAATACGGCTGAAGATAACAGCGCTGCGGTAGCTACGTACAAAGGCGGTAAAATTACCGAAAAAGAATTTGAAATGGATACCCGTGTTATGAAACTTTTGTCGCCACAGCAGGCGCAGTACCTGGAAATTGATGCCTTCAAGGAATCCATCCTGAAGCAGGAAGTTGCATTTGAATATCTGTCTGGCAAGGCTACGGATGCCGCGAAGAAAGAAGCGGAGAAGCAAGCAGACGAACAAGTAAACTCCATTAAGACAGGCTTAGGGGAAACCTATGAAAGTACGCTGAAGGAAGCGAATCTGACAGAAAAAGATATTCATTCCTACATGCTGCGTGTACTGACTGTATATCAGGACATGCTGTTGAAAGTTACAGACGACCAGGTAAAAGCTGAGTTTGAAAAAACCAAAGGCGACTTCACGGTAGCTACGCTACGCCATGTGTTGATCGGTCTTAAGGATGCTGCAGGTAAGGAACGCACCGATGCAGATGCGCTGAAGCTGGCCAAGGAAGTGAAGGCTAAGCTGGATGGCGGGGCGGACTTTGCTGCGACAGCCAAAGAATACTCGGATGATACCGGGTCCAAGGAAAGCGGCGGTGAAATTAAGGACAAGGCCCTGGGCGGATATGTGGAGGAATTCAAGAAGGCTGCCCAGACGCTGCCGCTGAATACGATTAGTGATCCGGTCAAGACCGTTTACGGTTATCACGTGATGGAAGTGGAATCCCGAACAGAGACCCCTTTTGATAAGCTGACCGATGAACAGAAGGAAACCATCAAGGGGTCACTCGCGTCCCAGGCTCTGGAATCGTACCTTGAGAAGGATCTGAAATCACTCGATGTCAAAATTAATTTGCCGAAGAGCTCTGCAGCTGCGGGAGCAGCAAATGGCGGAACTAAGCCTACAGCCGCACCAAGCGCTAAGGCTCCGGCTGCAACGGAAGCGGCCCAATAATATACGACAGATATCAATAAGACGGCCCCCTCGCATAATGTGAGGGGGCCGTCTCCGTTTATATAATACATGCGGGATCGATGTATAAGGAACTGGGAAGAGATGAATACTATGGTCAGATATTTCGATAAATCACTGGGATTATCCATTCCCATAATGAACAGTAGTTGGACCATACTTCTTAAGAAAGCGGGGCAACATGTGAAATGAAAGCTACTGGAATTGTTCGCCGTATTGATGACCTCGGCCGAGTTGTTATCCCCAAAGAAATTAGACGTACTTTGCGTATCCGTGAAGGTGATCCACTGGAAATCTTCGTCGACCGTGACGGTGAAGTCATACTGAAAAAGTATTCTCCGATTGGGGAATTGGGCGATTTTGCCAAGGAGTATGCAGAATCACTCTTTGAAGGAACAGGCCATATTACCATGATCACCGACCGCGACACTTTTATCGCTTTGGCTGGAGGTTCAAAAAAAGATTATCTAGAGAAACAGGTTGGGGTGTTGCTTGAGAAAGTAATGGAGAGCCGGAAGACTGTACTTGAAACGAATGCAGGCAGCTATGACATTGGTAAAGACCATCCGGAATCCGTCTCTTCGTATGTGGCTGCACCCATCATTTCCGGTGGAGACCCCATCGGCTGTGTCGTCCTGCTGAATAAGGATGACTCGGTAAAAATGGCGCAGATGGAAGTGAAAATGGCCGAAACCGCGGCTGCCTTCCTGGGCAAACAAATGGAGCAGTAACTTCTGTGGCATGGAAGCCCCGCTTCCCCTTTGGCGAAATAAGCCAAGCGGGTGGCGGGGTTTTTGTCGTGGGGTGTCCCTATGCGTTATAATATAGAAATTCATCCCATCATAGCAGTTATAGCTGTAGAAGCAGGTATATGTATGAAACTTAAGTCGCAAGGCTCGAAACTGCTGCAAGGGGCATTCATTCTTAGTGCAGCAGCCATCCTATCGAAGCTGATTGGCACCCTGCAGAAAATCCCGCTGCAAAATCTGGGCGGAGATGCTGTATTCGGTATTTATAACACGGTATATCCACTGTACACCATGCTGGTAACAGTGGCGATGCTGGGCCTGCCGTCAGCTGTTTCCAAATTCGTGGCAGAAGCTTCTGCGGGTAGGGAAGAGCAGGAAGGACGCCGGATACTGAGGCTCTCTGCTGTCCTTACCGGTGTGAGCGGGGTGGTAATTGGAATTCTGGTCTACGCAGGTGCGCCACTCCTCTCGGCATGGGTCGGCAATTCGCATATTACCCCTGCACTGCGGGCCAGTGCGTGGGGGCTGGCCGTTGTTCCGCTAATGGCTGCGCTGCGGGGCTATTTTCAGGGCCTTCATAATATGGTCCCTACTGCCGTCTCCCAGGTGGCCGAGCAGTCGGTGCGCGTTGCTGTTATGATCGCACTGCTGCTGTATCTGACTTCGATTCATGCAGAGGCGTCAGGCATTGCCGCCGGGGCGCTACTGGGCTCAGCCGGAGGAGGTGTAGCCGGTCTGCTCATCATGCTGCTGTATCTGCGGGGGCACCACCGCCGTCAAGCGGAGCCGGGGCTTGCTGCCACATCGGAAGTGATGGCTGAGACTTCATGGACACAAGAGCAGAGAACGGCAGCTCCCGCCAGTCCGAAGTCAAGTACACGCACCCTGCAGTTGCTGGCCTATGGCCTTCCAGTTATGCTGGGGGCACTGGCCGTGCCGCTCATCGGGCTGGTAGATGTATTCACTGTTCCCCGCCTGCTGTCCTCTGGCGGGAGCGAAGCGTCTGCGATGGCGCAGTTCGGGATCTACAACCGCGGCCTGCCGCTGGTGCAGATCGTCACGATGCTCGCTACTTCGCTGTCTGTGGTCTTCATCCCGGCACTCGCAGAAGCCAAGTACCGGGGCGATCTGGGGCTAATCCAGACCCGCGTCAGCTTGTCGCTGCGTTGGTTCTGGCTGCTGGGCCTGGCCGCCTCCGCAGGCCTGGCGGTGCTTGCGGAGCCGATCAATGTGGCACTGTACGGCGACGCTTCCGGCAGCAGCACGATGACCTGGCTGGCCTTCACCGCCGCTGGCGGTACGGTCAGCATCATCTCGGCCGCGCTGCTGCAGGGCCTTGGCGCCGTGCGCGCGCCGGCGCTGCACCTCCTGGCCGCCGCGCTGCTCAAGGCGGCCCTGAACCTGCTGCTCGTGCCGCAGCAGGGCATTACCGGCGCGGCCATCGCCAGCGTGGCCGCGCATGGGTTCGCAGCAGCGCTGAACGTGCTGCTGCTGCACCGCCAGGGCCATCTGCGGCTGCGCCTGGCAGATGCCCTGCTGCGGCCCGCGCTGCTGCTGGCGGGCCTGGCTCTGGCCGCTAGCGCCGTGAGCTACGCTACCGGCGCTGCGGCAGAAGCCGCGGGCCTTGGCGGCAGCCGCACCGCGGCCCTGGCGCAGAGCCTGCTCGGCGTGCTCGCAGGCTGCGCTGTCTTCGCCATCGGCACGGTAGTCCTTCGCCTGCTGAGCGAAAGTGAACTGCGCCAGCTGCCGGGCTTCGGCCCGAGGCTGGCGGACAAGCTGAAGAAGCTGCGCCTGTTTCCCTAAAGCCGGAAACTCTGGCTTGGATTAGGCTAGTCCCTCCGGTTTTTCCGTAAAGGGTCTGGCCGGTCATAAATCAACGCTAGCAGTCCTGCTGAAATGCGGTACGGATTGAATTACCAGCACTACATAGAGCGGTCACATGCTATTAAGGGCAGCGGCCGCCTGGAAGGAGTAGAATCGCATGAGTGCAACACTAACAGTGGTTGGGCTTGGATCGGGGAATCCGGACCGGCTGACGCTGGGCATTATCAAGAAGCTGAAGGCGGCATCTATCGTTTACGTTCGGACTGCAGATCATCCGGTCATGGCGGCTCTGGCTGAGCTTGGGATTGCTTCACAGTCGTTTGACAGCCTGTATGAATCGTTGTCTTCTTTTCCTGAAGTATATGAAGCGATTACGGCGAAATTAATCGAGGAAGCGGGTTCGGCGCCGTCGGGTACAGAAATAGTCTATGCCGTTCCGGGACATCCGATGGTTGCCGAGTCGGCTGTTTCTTTGCTGCGGGAGCGCTGCCCGCAAGCGGGAATCAAGTTGGATATTCTAGGCGGGGAAAGCTTCCTGGACGAGGCTTTTGTGCGTCTGGGTTTTGATCCGATTGAGGGCTTTCAGCTTTTGGATGCCTCGGGCATCCGCAGCTCCCAGCTTCAGCCTGAGCTGCATACACTGATCGGCCAGGTGTACGACAGCTTTACGGCCTCCGAGACCAAGCTTTGCCTTATGGAGCTGTATCCGCCGGAGTATGAGATCATTGTAGGGCATGCACTCGGAGTGGAAGGTGAAGAGCAGATAGACCGCGTACCGCTCTATGAGCTTGACCGCCTTACAGGCTTTGGCAATCTCTCGCTAGTCTATGTGCCGGCGAACCGAGAAGAGACAGCAAGACGGCGCAGCTTTGCCCGTCTGCATGAGATCGTTGATATTCTGCGCAGTCCGGAGGGCTGTCCCTGGGACCGGGAACAGACTCATGAGTCGCTGCGTAAGAATCTGATTGAGGAAACTTACGAGGTGCTCGAAACTATTGACGAGGATGATCCGGATCATATGAAGGAAGAGCTGGGTGACCTGCTGCTCCAGATTATGCTGCATGCCCAGATGGAAGAGGAGCTCGGAACTTTTAATGTCTATGATGTGATTGAAGGCCTCAATGACAAGCTGATTTTCCGTCATCCGCATGTATTCGGGGATACCGAAGCGGGCAATGCCGAAGAGGCGCTGAAGAACTGGGAGGGCATGAAGGCTGAGGAGAAACGGCGCAAGGGCCTGAAACCTGAAGCTGACTCTGCGCTTAGTGGAGTTCCCCGTGATCTTCCGGCACTGATGAAAGCTTATAAGCTGCAGAAGAAAGCTTCCAGAGTAGGCTTCGATTGGGACAACGTTCATGACGTTCTGGCCAAAGTCCGCGAGGAGGCAGACGAACTGCAGGAGGCTATCGAGAACGGTGCTTCAGCGGAGGAGCAGATGCTGGAGCTGGGGGATCTGTTATTTGCAGCCGCCAATGCCGCCCGCTTTATCGATGCGGACCCGGAAGAGGCGCTGACCCGCACCAACCGCAAATTTGTCTCTCGGTTTCATTATATTGAGCAGCAGTTGCGCAGCCAGGGAGCTACCGTTCAGGAGAGCAGCCTGGAACAGATGGAAGCACTCTGGCAGGAAGCAAAAAAGGAAGAACGAAAGCTGTAATTTTATAGAGTTGCCCGTACAGCCGGTATAGCCCTCCGATAAAGCGGCAATGCTGTGAATGCGCCCAAATCTCTGATTTGAAATGCAAAGAGTAGTTTATAGTGTTATAGTGCTATAAGCCCGGGATTTTTCGGCGGGAAATAGAAGGATACTCTATAGCACTCAGCATATTAAGACTTATATTTTTAAAAAATTGGCGGTTCGTGGCAGGAATTCGGGTTGGCATCAAGAATATCATAAAGACGAAATGACGGTTTGCGGCTTATCCTGGCGCACAATCGCGTTTCATTTATTTTTTTGTATCCTAGGAGGAACTTCAAATTATGAACAAGACAGATTTGGTTAACAACATTTCCGAAAAAAGCGGATTGGCAAAAAAAGATGTAGAAGCTGTATTGAACGGGGTACTGGGCGAAATTACCGAAGCCCTTGCACAAGGCGATAAAGTGCAGCTGATCGGATTCGGTACCTTTGAAACCCGCAAACGTTCCGGCCGCTCCGGCCGCAACCCGCAAACGGGCACACCGATTGAAATTCCAGAATCGACTGTACCGGCCTTCAAGGCTGGCAACAAGCTCAAAGAAGCCGTCAACTAATGCGTCTTGATAAATTCCTGAAAGTCTCCCGCTTGATCAAGCGCCGCACAGTGGCCAAGGATGTGTCCGAACAAGGCCGGGTGCTGATCAACGGGAAAGAATCCAAGCCGAGCAGTACAGTGAAGATCGGCGACGAGATCACTGTGCAATTCGGTCAAAAACTTGTGACGGTCAAAGTGGAAAAGCTGGTCGAAACGACCCGCAAGGACGAGGCCGCAGGTATGTATACACTGCTTCGTGAAGAGCCTGTTGCCAAAAGCAGCGGCCTCGACTGGTAAGCAGATTTGTAAAGTTTCTAGAAAAGCGCTGCTCTGCATTCTGTGGAGTATGCGCTTTTTTTGAAAATATAAGAGTTTCGAGGTTCACGCAATAAATTAGCCGTTTCCACTTGTGCCGTTTCTGTTCTATAACCTCTCCTTCCCCCATAGATTAGAATCAAGAAGGAGGGGTACATGCTATGATCGAGCCAGTAAAAGTCAATAAACAGCACGATCTGCACATGCACAGCCGCAAACAGCTGGAGCTTACCGGTGTGCAGAACGTGGAAAGCTTCGACAGCGAAGAGTTTCTGCTGCGTACGGAACTTGGCCATCTCACCATTCGGGGAAATCATTTACATATCAAAAACTTAAGTCTGGAGAATGGCATATTGTCTCTGGAGGGCAATGTGCAATCCCTGATTTATCTGGATCCCGGAGCGCAAGGCAAAAATAAAGGATTACTCGGCAAGCTGTTTAAATGAATCCCACAGTTCAGTGGATGACCCTGTTCTATATGATGCTGGCCGGCACAGCCATGGGACTGGCCTATGACAGCTACCGGGTGCTGTCGCTGAAATTAAGCTTTCCCAAGTGGCTGAATGCGCTTCTCGATCTCTTGTATTGGTTATGGGCGGCGCTGCTGGTCTTTCGCATGCTTTATGCCGGAAATCAGGGACAATTGAGGTTTTATGTCTTCTTGGGACTGTTTCTAGGCGTATGGATCTATTTTTTAATCTTCAGTGTTACGGTGCGCCGTTTTGTGGTAATGTTAATTCAGTTGGTTCAGTATACGTGCAGACTGCTATGGAGAGTTATAGAAGTGTTAATAGGTGTACCGCTGCGCTTGTTGTGGCGCCTCTTGAGAGGCATACTGCAGCTGCTGGGCCGTATCCTGTTATTTATTCTAAAGCTGCTGCTGCGTCTAACGAAACCCGTTTGGGTATTTCCTGTAAGGTGGATCTCTCCACATGTTTCCCGGCTCCGCCACAGCGGCTGGGTCACGAGATGCATAGCATGGATACACACCAAAAGGAAACACTGACTTGAACTGGAGGAACGCTGCATGAACAGATTCTCTGCGGAAGAGAAGGGGAATAGCCATAAAGCTTCGGCCGCAGGCACGAAGAGAAGGAAATTCATATGGACGCTCGTTGTTGCTGTGTTTTTTGGCTGGGCCGGTTTTATTTTCTTTGCCCAGAGTGCGGCTATTGCAGAAAAGAGTGAACAGCTCGCCAAGAAGCAAGAGAGCAATGAGACGGTAACCACTTCCCTTAATCAACTGAAATATGAAGTATCCCGCCTGAATGATGATGAGTATGTCGGACAATTGGCGCGTAAATGGTACAATATGTATCCTAAAGGCGAAACACCTATTCGTACAGAGCAATCAGGGAAATAAAGCAGGCCAAAAGGGGCTTTCGCTGTGTTGCCTTGATTTGTTCTTTACTGTATAATCAAATCACCGCAGACAGGATGGACTTTATATTCGTCTGTATATTTTTAAGGGAGGATCATTTTATTCTATGGCAATTGAAGTGGGCACCAAGTTAGAGGGCAAGGTGACAGGCATCACGCATTTCGGAGCATTTGTGGATCTGTCAGGAGGTGTCACAGGTCTCGTTCACATCTCGGAAATCGCCGATAATTACGTCAAAGATGTTAATGATCATTTGAAGATTGCTGATGTGGTGACCGTCAAAGTGATTAACGTTGACAAGGACGGTAAGATCGGACTTTCCATTAAGCAGGCCGTAGATAAGCCGGCATCGGAAGTACGTCCCCCCAGAGCTCCAAGACCTGAACGTCCAAGCGGTGGAGACCGTTTCGGCGGCGGTGGCGGCAGTGGTGGAGGCGGCGGTGGATTTAATCGTGAACGGGGAGGGCGTCCATTCAAGCCTGCAGCCGGTAAACCTTCATTCGAGGATAAAATGTCACGCTTCCTGAAAGACAGCGAAGAACGGATATCTTCGATCAAGAAGAACACAGAAGGAAAGCGTGGAGGCCGTGGGGCCAAGCGCGTATAGTTTCATACATGTACATCATTAATAACCGCCGGGGGCATAATTGCCCTTTGCGGTTTTTTTGTATGCCGGGAATGAGAAGACTTGCGCTACTAAAAATAATGGAATAGACACTGTGAAATCAAGCTCTACCTGGTAGGGCTATTTTGTCGGCTGAAAACAAATTCCCGACAGTATCCTTGCCATTCTCACATAACTCCAGAGCAATCGCTGACGAATGACTGCAGCCGCAGGTATGTAAAATGTGGAAGGACTTTCCATAATCTCCGCCAACCGGCTGTCCCGCAAGGGATGCGCAGGCTTCTCCACAGAATGTCGGCACAGGCTTTTTTGTCGGAAATTTCTTACAGGCTGCCCTCCGTTTCTGACAAACTTTCCAAAGACCCCCGCTATATAATGAGACTCATAAATTCTTAAACGGGTGGTGTAGAGGAATGGGTAAAAGCAATGTGGTGAATTTGCCGGAGTGGACAAGAACTGGAAGCAATGACAAAGATCAGAGGGATAGCTGGGGGGACCGGGCTAAGGCGTGGAGTCTGAAGCAGCCGGTAATCCAGCTTTTCATAGTGAAAAAGTGGATGCTGCTTCTGAGTCTTATGGGTTTTCTGCTCGGCCGCGCGATGATACTGGACGAGCTGTCCCCTTTTGCTGCAGCTTACTTTGCCGTTATTGTATTTATGCGCAAAGACTCCATCTTGCCTGTAGCTGGCGCAATTATCCTTGGAAGCCTCTTTACTCCATTCCCTGGTGCCATAATAGTAGCCGCAGAGCTAATTATCTTTCTCTTGATTTATAAAGGCTTGGAGAGCTTTCAAAAAGTGGAGCTTTCCTATGCGCCGCTGATGGTCTTCGTCTCTTCGTTTATGGTGGGTTTGTTCCAAATCGTCATTGGGCCCTCGATTACCTGGTATTCGCTGATGATGGCAACACTGAATGCTCTGCTCGGATTCGTGCTTACTCTGGTATTCTTGCAGGCGCTTCCGATCTTTACGTATAAGCAAAAAAGCAGGGCGCTGCGTAATGAGGAAGTACTCTGCCTGATTATACTGCTGGCCTCAGTGATGACCGGCCTTGTGGGCTGGAGTGTAGGCGGATTATCGCTTGAGCATATCCTATCCCGCTTTCTGATTCTGCTGTTTGCCTTGGCTGGAGGTGCCCCGCTTGGTGCAGCCGTCGGTCTGGTTACCGGACTGATCCTCAGTCTGGCGGATATTGGGGCGATTTATCAGATGAGTCTCCTTGCCTTCTCAGGGATGCTGGCAGGCATGATGCAATCCGGGCGCAAAGGTGCGGTCTCTATCGGGATGCTGCTCGGCTCAACCATTCTGTCCGTCTACTTCCTGGGTCCGGGTGATGTGATGGCCTCTACCTGGGAGACCTGCGCAGCGGTAGTGTTGTTTCTTCTTACACCTAAAGGAATGATTTCTGCCATTGCCAAGTATGTACCGGGCACGCCAGACCATAGCCGTTCCCAACATGAATATGCGAGAAGGGTAAGGGATATTACAGCCGATCGGGTAACCCAGTTCTCCCAGGTATTCCGCCAATTATCGAGCAGCTTTGGTCAGATTCCCCGTGCCGGGGAAGCCGGTAAATCGGATCGTGAAATGGAGGATTTCATGAATACCGTGACCGAAGGGGCCTGCTCGGGCTGCATCCGCCGCTCCCTTTGCTGGGATACCAAGTTCTATCAGACCTACCGCTATATGACCGATATGATGACAACGGTAGAGGAGTGCCCCGGCATTACGGCTGCCCAGCTTCCGCCGGAATGGAGCCGGATCTGCGGCAAAACTGCTGAGGTATTAGAAGTGATGAAAGGTCAATATGATCTATACCAGCATGATATGCGCTGGAAAAGACAAATATACGATAGCCGCCAATTTGTTGCCGAGCAGCTGTCAGGCGTGTCCCAGGTGATGGAGGATCTGGCCAAAGAGATCAAACGTGAAGGGCAGGCCATGTACCGTCAGGAAGGACAGATTCGTGAAGCACTGGAGAAGCTCGGCTTGTCCATCCACAGCATTGAGATTCTGAGCCTGGACCCGGGCCGGGTAGAGATCGAAGTCGTGCATGCCTATACCCGCGGCTTTGATGAATGCCGGAAGATGATTGCTCCGCTGCTCACTGACATTCTGGAGGAAAATATTGCAGTCGTAAATGAAACGGCGGTTCATCCCCGGGAGGGATTGTCGATGGTGACCTTTGGATCGGCCAAAGCCTATGAGGTAAATACAGGTGTTGCAGGAGCAGCCAAAGGCGGTGATATGCTATCGGGAGACAGCTTTAGCACTGTAGAGCTGGGCAATGGAACCTTTGCTGTCTCCATCAGTGATGGTATGGGCAACGGGGAGCGGGCCCGCATGGAGAGCAGCGCCGCGCTCGGGATGCTGGAAAAGCTGCTGCAGTCGGGGATGGACGAGAAACTCGCGGTCAAATCCGTTAATTCTATTCTGCTCCTGCGTTCTCCGGACGAATTCTATGCGACTGTGGATATGGCACTGATTGACCAGTATTCAGCACAGACTACGTTTATGAAAATCGCGTCAGCCCCCAGCTTCATCCGGCGGGGAAGTGAGGTCATTCCTGTTACAGCCAGCAATCTGCCGATTGGAATCATCAAGGATATTGAGGTTGATCTCGTCAGTATGCAGCTGCGTCCAGGGGATATTTTAATAATGATGACCGATGGTATTTATGATGCGCCCGGATATGCCGTTAATAAAGAAATATGGATGAAACGCTTAATCCAGGAGCTTGAGGGTGATGATCCCCAGGTGCTGGCCGATGATCTGCTGGAAAAGGTTATCCGGTATCAAGGTAATGAAATCCATGATGATATGACGATTGTAGTCAGCCGCTTGGATCACTTCCATCCGGAATGGTCCAGCCTGCATTTGCCCGGTATTGGCCGGATGGAGCGTCCGCGCACCGTAAGCTAATCTATCATTTAACTGATACTGTTTTTTGCAGTATAACCGCTGGCTCAGATACGGATCGGAGAGGAATTTTGGAGCTGGAGAAGCGCTAGCGTTCGCCTTCGCCTTTGTCTTCTGATTTCAACCGCAAAGGGCGGTTTCCAAACAAGAAATCAGAAGACAACAGCGACCGGAAGCCCAAAACTTCCTTGCAGTGACGCATTTTCACGCATGATTTAATTCATTTTTCCCCGCTAAGCGGCGTTTGAAATCTCTCTACCTTGGATATGCTAGAAACATATACAAGGAAGGGAGTGATCGGTCATGAAGCAAATCCTGCTTATTACTGACGGTTGTTCGAACGTAGGGGAGAGTCCGGTGATGGCTGCGGCGCATGCGCGTCAGGAAGGCATCACCGTTAATGTGGTCGGTGTAGTCGATTATGGCACCATCGGGGAGCTTGGCAGCCAAGAGATTGCGGATATTGCCAAGGCCGGCGGCGGTATCAGCCGGATCGTAGGAACGCCGCAGCTGGCACAGACGATTCAGATGATGACCCGCAAGACAGTGGTTCAGACGATTCAACAGGCGGTTAATAAAGAGGTAAAAAAAATACTCGGAGAAGGCTCACTGGAAGAGCTGCCTCCGCTGCAGCGTTCGCAGGTGGTTACAGTTGTCGATGAGTTGACCGAAACCTCACCACTGCGTATTGCGCTTTTGATCGATGCCAGTGCGAGCATGAAGCCTAAGCTGGGTGCTGTAGAAGATGCGATCCGTGATCTGGCGCTTAGCCTGGAGGCGCGGGAGGGTAAGAGCGAATTAGCCGTTTTCCATTTTCCGGGACGCTCCAGCAGTGAGGATGCCGTGCTGGATATGGACTGGACACATAATGTGTCGGAGGTCCGCTCCTTGTTCTCCAAGCTTAAGATGCGTGGGGCCACGCCTACCGGACCGGCCATATTCAAGGTGCTTGAGCATTACCGTTATGATACACTGGATGGACACCGTGAACGTCCGACAGATGACGGTTACGATGAAAAAGAAGGGATGATTGGTGGGTATGTCGTCTAATCCGCCCTATCCTGCCGGCACGGTAATCAGCGGCAAATGGCGGGGGAACCGTTATGTCGTTGAGCGGATGCTGGGAAGAGGAGCGAACGGAACCGTATATCTGGTGCAGCGGGAAGGCAGACGGGAGCACTATGCCCTCAAGATCGGTAACGATACCCTTGAGCTGCAATCCGAGATCAATGTTCTGACCAGCCTGCAATCCAGCAGGAAGCGAAAAGAGCATCGTGCACACCGTGAATCTCCCTTGTCTTCCTATTTACTCGAATCAGATGATTTTAAAGACGCCGACAGCGTACCTTTTTATGTTATGCGTTATGTGGAGGGCCGGCCGCTGCACCATTTTTTAGCCAAGAACGGAGCCTCCTGGCTAGGTCTGGTTGGCCTCAAGCTGCTGGAGAAGCTACGGAATCTGCACGAGTGCGGCTTTGTGTTTGGAGATTTGAAGCCAGAGAACGTAATGGTGTCCAATTACGGAGAGGCAGAGCTGATTGATTACGGCGGTGCCAGCCCGCTGGGCCGCAGCGTGAAGCAATTTACCGAATGGCATGACCGCGGGTACTGGAATGCGGGCAGCCGTATGGGTGACGAGAATTACGATCTGTTTGCCTTTGCTGTGCTATGTCTGCGTTTGCTGGATGAAGAAGGGCTGAAGACAGCCGCCTCCCAGCTGCCGCAGACTAGAAGTGCCGACGAGCTGCTGAAGCTGGCCAGAACTTTGCCTGATAAGAAGCTCTCTGCTTGGCTGTGTCTGGCACTTAAAGGCGGATTCCCGGGAACGGAGGCGGCAACAGAAGCCTGGAGGACCCATATTTACAATTCAAGAAAACCGGGGAAAGAATCAATGGCGACACCCGGCTGGTTAAAAAGTGCATTCGCGCTATCCTTATTTTTGCTGGTATTTACGATTTACTACGTATTTCGATTTTGAAATTATACATAATATCGGGAGGTCTTGGCATCTCATGCCAGTTCCGGCCCGTTACCGGGTGAGAAAGGGAGCCGTATGGAGCAAATGAAAGAACTGGTGGAATCCGTATTGGAGTCTGCAGCCGAGCATCAGCTATGGTCGCCCCATGACACCATTGTAGTCGCAGTTTCCGGAGGGCCGGACTCTGTGGCTCTTTTGCATATTCTGTATGAAATCGCCTTGAACCGGATACCGCTAACCTTAATCTGTGCGCATGTGAATCATGGCTTTCGAGCAGAATCGGCAGAAGAAGCGGAATCTGTCCGTGCCATGGCTCGTGAGCTCGGGCTTCCCTTTGAAATGGCAGAGTTTGATATTCCCTCTCTCATCAAGGAGAGCGGTCTTGGACCGGAGGGAGCAGCACGGCAGAAACGCTATCAGTTTCTCATCGATACGGCGCACCGCTATGGAGCCCGTTCGGTTGCGCTGGCTCACCATGCAGACGATCAGGCCGAAACTGTGCTGATGCGTATGCTTCGGGGAAGCGGTCCTTCAGGCCTTGGGGGGATGCGGTGGAAACGCACCGAAAAAAAGGTGGAACTGATCCGGCCCTTCCTGCGTATTAACAAAACAGCTCTTGTCGAATTGTGCCAGCAGGAGGGGTTTTCCTATGCTGAGGATGCCAGTAATTTAAAGACGGAGTATAGACGCAACGCAGTAAGGCTGGAACTGATTCCAACGCTTGAAGAGTACAATCCCAGAGTGAAGCAGTCACTACTTCAATTGTCTGAAATTGTTCAGGCGGAAGATGAATTTATGGAAGCGGCAGCGGGAAAATGTTTTGATGAGCTCGTTCTGGTCGATTCTGGAAAATGCTCTCTGAAGAGGACCTCATTTGCGGCCGTACCCTCCGCTTTACAACGGCGTTTGATTAAACTAATATTAAATTATCTGTCGGCGGATTCATCGAGCTTGGATTTTTCCAAGATTGAAGCAGTACGCCGGGGAACGCTGCAGGAGCATCCCACGGTATGGAGTTTGAATTTGGGTAGCGGACTGACCTGCATGCGGCAATATGATAATATTGTGTTCTTGTCCAAGCCTCCGAAGCAGCAATTAAGCTATACATATCGGCTGTCTTTGCCTCATCCCCGTATTGAAATTAAGGAGATAGGAAAAGTATTGACGATGTCGGTGCTGGAGAGAGAAAATTTTTCTGTACTGGGGGAGGACTTTGGGGAAATGTTGGCGTGGTTTGACAGCAGCGAGCTGGTCCTGCCACTCACCATCCGTTCCCGTTTGCCTGGAGATACCATAAGGGTTATGGGATTAAACGGAAGCAAAAAGGTAAAAGATATTTACATTGATGATAAAATACCTTCTTCCGAACGCTCTGCGATTCCCCTTGTTTGTGATGGTCTGGGCAATATCGTCTGGATTCCGGGCGTTAGACGCTCGATGCATGCCGCAGTAGGGCGGCACACGGCCTCGGTTCTTTTATTGTCTCTGGAGGATATGGAGAAGAGCGAAGAGGCGTAATGGTCAAAGTAAGTCTTTCATAGTATAACTTAGGAGGTTCGCAAGTTGCAGAACGATATTCAGGAAATCTTGATCAGCGAAGAGGAAATTCAACAAAGAATCAGGGAACTCGGCGCCCAGCTGAGTACGGAATATGCAGGACGCACGCCACTCGTCATCTGTGTGCTAAAAGGCGCGTTTATCTTTATGGCAGATTTGGTTAAAGTCATTACAGTGCCTGTTGAAATGGATTTCATGGCTGTATCCAGCTATGGAGCATCCACCAAATCCTCAGGCGTAGTCAAAATCATCAAGGATCTGGACGCTTCCGTTGAGGGACGCGATGTTCTGATTGTGGAAGACATTATTGACAGCGGGCTTACGCTTAGCTATTTGATTGAAATGCTTCAAGGGCGCAATGCTGCATCAGTGACTGTGGTCACCTTGTTCGACAAACCCGCAGGGCGCACAGTTAGTCTGGAAGCCGCGTATACCGGATTTGTAATTCCGGACGAATTCGTAGTAGGGTATGGACTGGATTATGCCGAGCAGTATCGGAACCTCCCTTACGTCGGTGTACTGAAGCCTGAAATTTATTCCAAATGAGCTAATCGCAGCCTTAGATCTACGGATCCGTTCCCTGGCTTCTGTCAAATTTGAGGAGTCTGGGCAGGCTATGGTACAATAACTTGAGTGTTGTGAGAGGAGGTAGGGGATGAATCGGTTCATCCGGAATTCTGGTTTTTATTTGATTTTATTTTTAGTCGTGGTGGGCATTGTCCAGTTTGTAAGCAATGGAAATGAATCCGCCGATTTCCCTAGATATGATGAGTTAAGACAGGAGATCAAGAATAACAATGTGAAGAGCATGACGATTCAGTTCGAAGGCAATGCTTTTGCCGTAACCGGCGAATATAAACAGCAGCCTTCAGGTGCTAAATCGAAGAACTTTTCCACATTTGTTCCTCCTACAGATCAAGCCATTAATGAACTCGTAGCTGCCAGTGATAATAACGGCATAGAGTTATCGCAGAAGAAGATGGAAGGTGACAGCATTTGGCTGACGTTCCTTTCTTCCATCATTCCGCTGGTTATCATGTTCATCCTGTTCTTCTTCCTGTTTAATCAGGCACAGGGTGGCGGCGGCAAGGTAATGAATTTCGGTAAGAGCAAGGCCCGGTTATATAATGAAGAGAAGAAGAAAATTAGTTTCGAGGATGTTGCAGGGGCCGATGAAGAGAAGCAGGAGCTTGTCGAAGTTGTGGAATTCCTCAAAGATCCGCGTAAATTTGCCGCAGTAGGTGCCCGCATTCCTAAGGGTGTGCTTCTCGTGGGCCCTCCAGGTACAGGTAAAACCCTGTTGGCCCGTGCGGTAGCCGGTGAAGCCGGGGTTCCTTTCTTCAGCATCTCCGGTTCCGACTTCGTCGAAATGTTCGTCGGTGTCGGCGCTTCCCGAGTACGTGATTTGTTCGAGAACGCTAAGAAGAATGCACCTTGTATCATCTTTATCGATGAAATAGATGCGGTTGGACGTCAGCGTGGCGCAGGACTTGGCGGCGGACATGACGAACGTGAACAAACCCTCAACCAATTGCTCGTTGAAATGGATGGCTTTGGCGGTAATGAAGGAATAATTATCGTTGCGGCTACCAACCGTGCAGATATCCTTGACCCGGCCCTGCTTCGTCCAGGACGCTTTGACCGTCAGATTACAGTGGATCGTCCGGATGTGAAAGGCCGCGAAGCTGTACTCAAGGTTCATTCCCGCAATAAGCCATTGACGAAGGACGTTAGACTTGACGTTATCGCCAAGCGTACTACCGGTTTCACTGGAGCGGATTTGGAGAACCTGCTAAATGAGGCAGCCCTCCTCGCTGCACGGCGTAACCGTAAGGATATTTCCATGAACGAAGTGGATGAAGCTATTGACCGGGTAATCGTAGGTACCGAGAAACGCAGCCGTGTCATTAGTGATCGCGAGAAGCGTATTGTGGCTTACCACGAAGCAGGTCATACGATTGTCGGTTATTTCCTGGAGCATGCGGATATGGTTCACAAGGTGACCATCATCCCGCGTGGCCGTGCAGGCGGATATGTAATTATGCTTCCGAAAGAAGACCGGATGCTTGTTACCAAGCAGGAATTGCTTGATAAGGTAACCGGACTCCTTGGCGGGCGTGTCGCTGAAGAGCTATTCATTGGCGAGATCGGTACAGGCGCATACAGTGACTTCCAGCAGGCTACGCGAATTGTGCGCAGCATGATTATGGAATACGGTATGAGTGATAAGCTGGGACCTATGCAGTTCGGTACTTCTCAGGGCCAGGTTTTCCTGGGCCGTGATATCGGGCATGAGCAGAATTACAGTGACTCCATTGCATACGAAATCGATCAGGAGATGCAGAACTTTATCCGCAGCAGTTATGAACGCTGTAAAGAGCTGCTGACCAAGTACTCCAAAGAGATGCACCTGATTGCCAATACGCTTCTTGAAAAAGAAACGCTGGAGCTGGATCAGATCAAGGAATTGATCGAGCAGGGTTATCTGACCGAAGACGGCAAACCGGTAGAATTACCTGGCGTTACTCACGAAGAAGGCGAGCCTGTCATTGATTCCATTGGTGATGTGCGTGTCCGCATTCAAGGTAAAGCTGAGGATACCTCTACTACTATCGGGGACTTGTCCAAGGATATTCCGAACAACCCGGATACAGAGCATGGAAACGGCTCGGATGACGGCAATAAAGACGGTGGCGGAAGTCTCGTCTAGATTGTAAGTGATATAAGATCCGGAGAACCCTAAGGTTCTCCGGATTTTTTTATCTTTTCAGTGCCCAGATGAACGTCTTCTGCCAGTCGGGTTACATTGACAGTGGGTGGAACGTTGTGTACATTAGTGATTAAATATTAAATAATATATGACGAATCAATCGCAGGGCTGGGTGGCTGCTGCGTACCCGTAAATTTCGGGGAGATTGCTAAGTATGTGCCGGCTAAAAGCCGTGAAGACATAAGGGGGAGAACAGACCGTGGAAGCTCTGGCGCTTGAGCGCAAGCAGGAACAGAATCGTGAACTTCGTGTGCGCCTCGAACAGCTTAAGAAAGAACGGAACGCAATCATTTTGGCTCATTATTATCAGCGTGATGAAATTCAGGAAGTGGCAGATTTTCGGGGAGACTCATTTTTACTTGCTCAAAAGGCAGCCGAAACTGATGCTGATGTAATTGTATTCTGCGGTGTCCACTTCATGGGAGAGAGTGCCAAAATTCTGGCTCCGAATAAAACGGTCCTTATTCCGGATGAGCGCGCTGGCTGTCCGATGGCAGACATGGTGAATGTGGATGGTTTGCGTAAGCTGAAGGCACAGCACCCTAATGCCAAAGTCGTTACCTATATCAATTCGTCAGCGGAAATCAAGGCGGAAACGGATATTTGCTGTACATCTGCCAATGCGGTGAAGGTTATTGAATCGCTGGATGCCGAAGAAATTATTTGGGTGCCTGACAAGAACCTGGGCCAATATGTTCAGGATCAGACCGGCAAGAAGCTGATCATCTGGGAAGGCTACTGTAATACCCATGACATGCTCACCGTCAAAGATGTAATTGAAATGAGAGCAAAATATCCGGAAGCGGAATTTGTAGTTCATCCGGAATGCCGTCCTGAGGTAGTGGCCATGGGCGATTATGTAGGCAGTACTACATCCATTATTGATTATTGTAAAAAATCCGACCGCAAGCAGTTCATTGTTGGAACAGAAGATGGCACCGGCTATCAGCTCCGTAAAGACAGTCCGGATAAAGAGTTTCATTTTGCCACCAAATTTCTCGTTTGCCCTAATATGAAAGTAAATAATCTCAAAAAACTGGTCAAATGCCTGGAGACGATGAAGCCGCAGATTTATGTACCGCCCGCTGTCGCCGACAAAGCCAGAACATCCCTAGAGCGCATGCTACAAGTCCGGTAGCATGCGCTACTCTTTCGTTGAAACAGGTGAAAAGCGGTCATGATTCCACAATATTTGGTTGATTTCGACCTTAGCGAGCTTCCAACAGTCCAAACGGATTGTATCGTCATCGGTTCAGGCATCGCCGGTTTGTTCACAGCGATCAAAGCCAGTGAAGACCGGAAAGTCATTATGATAACCAAAAAAACGCTGATGGAGAGCAACACCCGTTATGCCCAGGGTGGCATAGCTGCTGTATTTGCCGATGATGATTCACCAGCCTATCACCGTCAGGATACACTGATGGCGGGAGCGGGACTTAACTCATCAGCGGCTGTTGATGTTCTTGTAAATGAAGGGCCTGAAGGTGTGCGTGAGTTAATCCGTCTAGGCACACTTTTTGATAAAGAGAACGGCGTGATTGCGCTCACCCAAGAAGGTGCGCACAGCCACCGGCGTATTCTGCATGCCAATGGGGATGCAACGGGATATGAAATTGTGCGCGCTTTGGGGGAGCAGGTAGCGGAGCATGAAAATATTGAGGTATGGGATGATCATTTTGTGATCGATCTTATCACTGACGGAGGAGAATGTGTGGGTGCCCTGGTCCAACGCCCTGGGGGCGGACGTTTGTTTCTCCAGGCAGCTGCAACCATACTGTGCTCCGGGGGAGCCGGTCAGTTGTACCGTTATACCACGAACCCTGAGGTGGCAACCGGAGATGGTGTGGCAATTGCTTACCGGGCCGGCGCGCATATTCGCGACATGGAATTTATTCAATTCCACCCTACAGCGCTCAGTTATCCGGGGGCACCGCGTTTTCTGATCTCCGAGGCAGTCCGCGGTGAAGGTGCCGTGCTGCGCAATATCAATGGTGAACGTTTCATGGAGCGCTATCATGAGCTGCTGGAGCTTGCGCCTCGTGATATCGTTGCACGGGCCATCATCAGTGAAATGGAGCTGACCAAATCTACTTTTGTATACCTGGATATTACTCACGAGTCGGCAGAAATGGTTAGACACCGTTTTCCGACTATTTATGAAACCTGTATGAGTTATGGGCTGGATATTACAAGTGATTGGATTCCAGTGGCTCCGGCTGCGCATTATATGATGGGGGGCATCAAGACCGATCTTAATGGAGAGAGCAATATCTCAAGGTTGTTTGCCTGCGGGGAAGTGTCCTCAACCGGAGTGCAGGGAGCTAATCGGCTGGCCAGTAATTCACTGTCCGAGGCTGTTGTTTTTGGTCGGAGGATTATTGAACGTATCCGTCAGCTGCCGCCGCTTGAGCGTGGCGTTATAGCAGCAGGATGCGATGAAGGAAGGGTGGAATCCCCAACCCAGGCTATTGTAGAGCGCCGTCTGAAGGTACAAAAGGTAATGGTGCGATATGCAGGTCTGCGGCGGAATGAAGAGATGCTGCTCAAAGGATTAGATGAATTGAAGCGTCAACTGCCTATCTTCCATTCGGCTTTGACCAAACGTGAAGAATACGAGTTCGCGAATATGCTGACCTGTTGTCTGCTGATTACCGAATCAGCCTTAGCACGTCATGAGAGCCGAGGTGCGCATTACCGTGAGGATTATCCGCAGCGTGATGATGCCCAGTGGCAGAAGCATCTGCTTCAGATTCGTGAACTGGGAATAGTGGAGGAATTAAGTGATGATGTTTAATGGTTACAATGAAGAACTGGTACAAATGATTAAGGGCTGGCTGCATGAGGATGTCGGCTCTGGTGATATCACAAGCCGCACAACGATTCCCGCAGGGCACGAATCCAAGGGGATCATTCACGCCAAAGAGGATGGTATTATCTGTGGTGTTCCTGTAGCAGAGCTGGTCTTTGAGGTGGTAGATCCTTCCCTTGTGTTCACTGCCATGGTACAAGAAGGTCAGGCTATAACCAAAGGGACTGTCATTGCCGAGGTAGAAGGCAGTACACATTCGATTCTCACCGGAGAACGTTTAGCACTTAATTTAATGCAGCGTTTATCGGGTGTGGCTTCCCGTACCCACTCTTTTGTACAAAAGCTTGAGGGATTGCCTTCCCGGCTGGTGGATACACGCAAAACAACTCCTGGTCACCGGATGCTGGAGAAATACGCCGTTCGTATTGGCGGTGGCGCTAATCACCGGTTCGGCCTCTACGATGCCGTAATGATTAAAGATAACCACATCAAGGGAGCCGGGGGAATTCGTCAGGCTGTTGGACGGGCCCGGGCCAATATTCCGCACACGATGACCATTGAAGTGGAGACGGAGAGCCTGGATCAGGTTGAAGAAGCGATTGCGGCAGGGGCCGATATTATTATGCTGGACAATATGTTCCCTGAACTGATGACTGAAGCCGTAAGACGGGTTAAAACCAAAGCCCCTCATGTCAAAACCGAAGCCTCCGGCAACGTGTCCTTAGAGACAGTCCGCCGCATTGCTGAGACCGGAGTTGATGTGATTTCTGTCGGAAGGCTCACCTATTCCTTCTCCAGTCTGGATATCAGTCTGGATCTGAATGCGAAGAAGGAGGAGCACCTCTCATGATGCTTGCTGTAGATATCGGTAATACAAATATCGTCCTTGGGGTATACCGGGGACGTGAACTACTCCATCATTTCAGGCTCAGCACTGCTCGGCAATCGACATCAGATGAATACGGGGTATTGATTCATAATTTGTTTCATATGTCGAATATATCTTTTAAAGACGTGGAAGGGGTCATAATCTCCTCGGTTGTTCCACCCCTTGTACAGGTGATTGTGGAAATGTGCGTGAAATACATTGGCAAGGAACCGCTGCTTGTTGGCCCGGGCATTAAGACCGGGCTTAATCTGCGGTATGAGAACCCACGTGAAGTTGGTGCTGACCGGATTGTAAATGCGGTTGCCGCCATTGAACAATATAAATGTCCGCTAGTCGTCGTTGATTTTGGAACGGCGACTACGTTTGACTGCATTGATGCCGGTGCAAACTATCTTGGCGGTGCGATTGTACCGGGACTGGGCATTTCTACCGAAGCATTGTATCAGCGGGCATCCAAGCTGCCGCGGATTGAACTTGAGAAGCCGAAGAAAGTCATTGGACGCAATACCGTACACGCCATGCAGGCTGGGATTATTTTTGGCTACGCTGGTCAGGTTGAAGGTATTGTGAAACGCATTAAGCTGGAGATGAATGCCCCGGTGCTGAAAGTAATTGCTACTGGAGGCCTGGCGACACTGATTGCCGGTGAAACCGAATGTATTGATGAAGTTAATCCTATGCTGACGCTGGAAGGCTTAAGAATTATTTATGACCGTAACAAATAAAGATATAGAACCCGTATGGGGTAAATGACAGGAGGAGTATGCAACCAATGGATGAAAAAAAAGATCGGCTGGTTCGGGGAACGGCGATGAACGGCAAAGTAAGAGCTTTTGCAGTCCGTACCACTGAGCTTGTCGACGAGCTTCGGCGCAGACATGATACGTATCCCACAGCAACAGCTGCACTGGGCCGTACAGTTACAGCCGCTGCTATGATGGGTGCCATGCTCAAGGGTGAGGAAAAACTGGCAATTATGGTCAAGGGGAATGGACCGCTTGGACAGATTGTTGCGGAATCTAATTCTCTTGGAGAAGTTCGTGGTTATGTACAGAATCCGCATGTTCATTTGCCTAGCAACAGTCTCGGCAAACTGGATGTAGCGGGAGCAGTAGGAACAGAAGGGTTCATTGATATCAGTAAGGACCTGGGGATGAAGGAGCCTTACCGGGGGAGCGTTCCTATTGTTTCGGGAGAGCTTGGTGAGGATTTCACCTATTATTTTGCGGTATCCGAGCAAACCCCGGCTGCGGTAGGGCTTGGAGTGCTTGTTGAAACGGATAACTCTGTGAAAGTTGCCGGTGGATTTATTGTGCAGCTCCTTCCAGGCCTCACCGATGATGAGATCACGGTAATTGAGCGGGCAGTAGGTGCACTGCCTTCTGTTACCGCCGTTCTGGAGCAGGGACTCGAACCGGAAGAGATGCTTCGCTGGTTGCTTCCTGATGTAATTATTATGGATGAACTCGATATAAATTTTGTCTGCCAATGCTCCCGTGAGCGTGTGGAGCAAACGTTGGTGAGTCTGGGCCAGCATGAGCTGGAACGGTTAATCGAAGAAGATGACCAGGCGGAAGTGGTATGCCACTTTTGTAACGAGGCCTATGTATTTCATAAGGATGAATTGCAGGTTATCCTGAATCAAGCGAAATCGTAGGGCTATGGGATGATGACAAGACAAGAGCGCGTGCTGCGCAATGCCGTTATTCTACTGGCGATCGCAACATTAATGCTCGGAGGTTTATTGTTCTGGAGTCTGCGGGCTATGGCCATACTCAAGGGAGAGGTCGCAGAGGGGGAGTCCTCGGACATTGCAAGAGCGGGAGATCAGCCGGTTACAGACCAGCAATGGATAGATGAGCTCAAAAAAAAGCATGGAGATGAAGTGCTCCTTGGATTGCTAAATCATATTGTAGTCAGCAAAGAGGCCAAGGCCTTGAAGATTACCGTAACCGATCATGAGGTCGAGAAGGAACTGCAGCGCAGTATGGCTGGTTACAGCTCCGAACAGCAATATTACGAACAGATGGAGTCAGAGTTGGGGCTCTCCCGTGAAGAAGTACGGGAAGAGGCGGTCTATCGTCTTACGCTGCAAGCAATAGCAACAGCGGGAATTAACATCAGTGAGAGCGAAATTGATGATTATTTAGCGCAAAATGCCGAGCGGTTCACTCCCAAGAAGGAAATGCAGCTCTCCATGATCAAGGTATCCACTTACGATGAGGCGGAAAAAGTAATGGACCGCCTGGAGCAGGGGGAGAATTTTGCAGAACTGGCCAGGGAGCTGTCCATCGATGAAGAAAGCCGCCTCCGTGGAGGAAGCATTGGTATGGTGGAGGAGGACGACCCATTCTGGCCGGAGGATCTCTTGAAGACTGCTGCTGGCCTGGAGGCGGGTGACATTGCAGGTCCGCTGCAGACAGGGGGAACTTATGCGGTAATTCGCCTGGAGCAAGCTATCGTGCCCAGGAAGCAGGATCAAGCTGAAGTCCGGCAGCAGGTACGGGAAGAGCTTGCGCTGGAGAAGGCCCCCCCGCTACAGAAGGTGGAAAGTGATTTGCGCGCTAAATATGATACAGCGATATATATTGACAACAGCCTGCAAGATTGATAATATGAACTTAATGTAAAACCTACTGATTTAGTCGGAAATAACAAACGGCGGACGGTTCAATTCCGCTGTCCAGCACTATAACTTGGCGCTGCGGTGTTGAATGTCCTGGTGCAGACCTAGCCGTTTTTTCATACACCCGGGAATTTATACTGAAGACTATTGTCTCAAGTTACGCACCCATTCATTTATCATTCCAAGGAGGTCTTTACTCATGGCTAAAGTCGTCAACAGTGTAACAGATTTGATCGGAGGCACACCGCTCGTTCGTCTCAACCGGGTGGTCCCCGAAGGTTCTGCTGAAATCTATCTGAAGCTTGAATATCAAAACCCGGGCTCCAGCGTGAAAGACCGCATTGCGATCAGCATCGTGGAAGAGGCTGAGAAGGAAGGGCTTCTGAAGCCAGGCGGTACCATTGTAGAAGCTACCAGTGGTAACACTGGTATTGGCCTGGCACTTGTTGCTGCAGCCAAAGGCTACAAGGCGGTTATTGTTATGCCGGAAACAATGAGCCTTGAACGGCGCAATCTGCTGCGTGCTTACGGTGCGGAGCTTGTCCTTACTCCAGGATCAGAAGGTATGAACGGTGCAGTTAAGAAGGCTGAACAAATCCTTAGCGAGAATCCTGACTTCTTCTTGGCTGAGCAGTTTAAGAATAAGGCGAACGTGAAGATTCACCGCGAAACTACCGGTCCTGAGATTGTTGAAGCCATTGAGTCCATCGGTGGACCACTGGATGCTTTCATTGCCGGAGTAGGTACGGGTGGAACAATCACAGGGGCTGGCGAGATTCTGAAGGACAAATACCCAGATGTGAAGATCTATGCTGTTGAACCAGCGGCATCACCAATTCTGGCTGGTGGTAAGCCAGGCCCGCATAAGATCCAAGGGATCGGCGCGAACTTCATTCCCGACATCCTGAATCAGAAGATCTATGATGAGATTATCCATGTAGAGAATGACGAAGCATTCGAAACCGCGCGCCGTGTAGCGAAGGAAGAAGGCGTTCTGTCTGGTATTTCTTCCGGTGCAGCCGTCTTCGCTGCCCTCAAAGTAGCCAAAGAGCTGGGAGCAGGCAAAAAGATCGTTGTGATTATTCCAAGTAACGGCGAACGTTACCTGAGTACTCCACTTTACAATTTCGAAGTGTAATTGCTGATTTGCATATCGTCCATAGAGCCTTCCATCCGTTGTCATAGGGATGTGAAGGCTCTTTTTTCGGAAAATCAATCAATCAGGCTTTTCAAAACAGTCCAAAGTACAGTATACTGACAGGCAATAAACCAAAGGATAAGGGAATGGATTAACCGTGAAGATTGCTTAGGGCGGGTTGTGTACAGAGTGAATTCACAGGAAGCGTATGCTGCACAAAACTAAGCAGATGTTTCCGTAGCAAGTTTTGTTGCGAAGTAAATTCACAAGAAGCGTATGCTGCACAAAACTTTTAGGGGGATGGCATTGGAAATCATAACAGCATGGCAGGACTGGGAGCTATGGGCGCAGGCAGAGTGGAGCCTTCTCCCCCTTATTATACAATCGCCTCAGGACAAGGGAGGATTGCCCGCCTCCTGGAAGAAAGCCTGGGAGACGGCCTCCCCGTATTCAGTGGTACTGGAGAGCGGGAAAGGAGGCCGTTATACATACCTTGGCTTAAATCCGGTTTCTGTGCTGCAAGGCAAAGAAAGCTCGGCTGAAGTACGCAGCTTCTCTCCAGATGCGGCTAATACAAATGAGCCCAGGCTCCAATCTGTCATAAGTGGTCAACCATTGGAGGTGCTGGAGGGCTGGATGAAGGATTTCACTTCACCGTGCGTCCAGCTCTCTGCACTGCCTCCCTTTATAGGCGGCTGCATTGGATTTCTCAGCTATGATGTGGCCCGTTCCCTGGAGAAACTACCTGTCTTGGCTAAGGACGATCCGGGCTTTCCCGATTACCTCTTTATGAGGCTGGAGGAGCTGTGGATTTATGATCATCAGGAGGACATGCTGTACTGCACAGTGCATGTTCCGGTTGTTACTGGGAACCTGTCTGGCCCTGGTGAACTAAAAGATCTGTATCAAGACGCTCTCCGGCGGGCAGAGCAGATGCTGGAGCAATGGCGGCTGATCTCAGCCACCCCAGGGGTTTCAGAATGCAGTGCTGAAGAAGCTGTCGAGGCTGCCATCCTTGAAGCCCATACCCATGTTTCCGGTGAGTGGCCGGCCATGACTTCAGCCTTCTCGCCCGAGCAGTTTCAGCAGGCAGTTCAGGAGGTTCAGGAATACATCCGGCAAGGGGATGTATTCCAGGTGAATCTGTCGCTGCGTCAAGAAGCGCAGCTGAAATCCTCGCCGGAGGATGTGTATGAATGGCTGCGCAAGCTCAATCCGTCCCCGTACATGGGGCTGCTGCGCTCGCCCGGCTTTGCCCTTGCCAGCGCTTCGCCCGAGCTGCTCGTCAAGCTGCACGGGGACAAGGTCAGTGCACGCCCCATAGCCGGTACCCGGCGCCGGGGCCTCACTCCCGCGGAGGACGCCGCCATGGAGGCGGAGCTGCGCGGGAGCGAGAAGGAGATCGCCGAGCATATTATGCTTGTCGATCTGGAGAGGAGCGACATCGGCCGTGTCGCTGCATATGGAACGGTCAGCGTGCCGGAGCTGCTGACCGTGGAGCGATACTCGCATGTGATGCATCTCGTCTCGCAGGTGGAGGGCACTGTCGCGCCCGGTAAAGGCGCTTACGATGTCACGGCCGCCTTGTTCCCCGGCGGCACGATCACCGGCGCACCCAAGGTGCGCACGATGGAGATCATCGAGGAGCTGGAGCCCGTTCGGCGTGGTCCATATACGGGGTCGATGGGCTGGATTGACTATAACGGTAATATGGAATTAAATATTATTATACGGACACTGGCGGTTAAGGACGGAGTAGGTTACATCCAGACAGGTGCGGGTATTGTGATCGACTCTGACCCGTATCGGGAATACCGGGAATGCCATAATAAAGCCAAAGCCATAGTGAAGGCGGTTCTCTGCAGCGAGTATCAGCAGGAATCACGGACGACCGGCGGCGCCGAAGGAGGAGCAATATAATGATTTTGGTTATCGATAATTATGATTCCTTTACGTACAACCTGGTGCAGTATCTAGGAGAGCTTGGGGAAGAAGTGAAGGTATCCCGCAATGATGAGATTACCATTCAGGAGATTGAGGTGCTCGCACCGGACCATATCCTGATTTCTCCGGGGCCGTGTACACCGAATGAAGCGGGCATTAGCCTTGAGCTACTGCAGCATTTCAAAGGAATAATTCCGATCTTCGGTGTCTGTCTGGGCCATCAGGCGATCGGGCAGGCTTTTGGCGGCAATGTTATTCGGGCGGAGCGCCTGATGCATGGCAAAACCTCGCCCATCCACCACAACGGAACCTCGGTATTTGAGGGACTGGAATCTCCATTCACTGCAACCCGCTATCATTCACTGATCGTGGAACGCGATAGTTTGCCTGACTGTTTGGAGATTACGGCGGAAACAGCGGAAGGTGAAATTATGGCCTTGCGCCACAAAGAATACCCGATAGAGGGTGTACAGTTCCATCCTGAATCGATTATTACCGATCATGGGCACACCATACTACGCAATTTCCTGAAACGGAGAGCCGGAGAACCGGTATGAATTATATTGGATTGAACAACAGGGTCGTTGATTCCAAAGATGCCGTGATTTCCGCTCTGGATCACGGATTTTTGTATGGCATGGGCCTTTTTGAGACTTTTCGGACATACGGGGGCGAACCCTTTTTGCTGCAGCGGCACATCGACAGACTGGCGGATGGCTGCAGACAGCTCGGAATTCCCTTTGAGGGAGATATTGCTGAGCTCCGGGACTGGATTCAGCGTGTAATGGGCAAAAATGAACTACAGGATGCCTATATTCGTTACACTGTAACAGCCGGTGAAGATATTCTGGGTTTGCCTGCGGGCGACTACAGTCAGCCCAATCATTTGCTCTACATCAAAGAACTGCCGAAGTTCCCTGACACTCTCTACCTGGAAGGCAAAGGCCTGCAAGTATTGAACCTGCCGCGTAATACGCCGGAGGGCCCGGTGCGCTTTAAGTCGCTGCATTATATGAACAATATCCTCGCGAAGCGTGAACTGGCAGGATATGCTTCAGCTGCAACCGGTGCAGAGGGATTGATGCTGACTGCACAGGGCGAGATTGCCGAGGGCATCGTCAGCAATGTTTTTTTCGTTACCAATAACGTGCTCTACACACCGAGCGTAGCCACCGGCATCCTGCCGGGAATTACCCGGGAAATGGTATTAGAACTGGCGCTCGATGCTGGACTGCAGACTGAAGAAGGCTTGTATAGGTGGGAGCAGATTGCAGAAGCGGATGAGATTTTTTTAACCAATTCGGTACAGGAGATCATTCCGGTTACAACGCTGTGGTGTACAAATGGGCGACAGACGGTAAGTGGCGGGCGCTGCGGGAGAATTACAGCATTATTGCTGGAGTTGTACAGAGAGAGGACTGGATTACTGAAATGAGACCCGTGATATATAAGCGGAATTACCGTATAGGTGCAGCGGAACTGACACTGGGTGAACGAACGTTGATTATGGGCATCCTGAATGTTACCCCGGATTCCTTTTCCGATGGAGGCTTGTGGGACGAGCCGGATCGGGCGGTAGAGCATGCGCTGCAAATGGCGGCGGAGGGCGCCGATATTATTGATATTGGCGGCGAGTCGACACGGCCTGGCCATCAACCCGTAAGTCAGGAAGAAGAACTGGCCCGCATATTACCTGTCATTGAGAGCATTCACCGTGCGGCTCCCCAACTGCCTTTGTCGATTGACACCTACAAGGCCGAAGTGGCCCGCAAGGCCATTCGGGCGGGCGCCCATATCATTAATGATGTCTGGGGCGCTAAGGCTGACCCCAATATGGCGGCAGTAGCTGCGGAAAGCGGCTGTCCCATCATTCTCATGCATAACCGCAATGACCGGAATTATCAGGATCTGGCTCGTGATATGTCTGCCGACCTTGCGGAAAGCATAAATCTGGCGTTGGCCGCAGGAGTGAGGCCGGAGAACATTATTATTGATCCCGGGATTGGATTTGCTAAGGATTATACAGAGAATCTTCAGGCCATGATGAATCTGGACCGGCTGAGCGAGCTTGGATATCCGGTACTGTTGGCCACTTCCCGCAAAAAATTCATTCGGACTGTGCTGGATCTCCCTGCAGATGATGTGGTAGAAGGCACTGCGGCCACTGTAGCATTCGGAATTGCCCAAGGCTGCCAGATCGTGCGGGTACACGATGTATCCAGAATCAAGCGTACGGTGCAGATGTGCGATGCCATGCTTTACGCTGCGGGGACGCTGGCACGTGGCTAATATACGATCAACTATAGATTATTTGGATAAGAAAGCAGGTAACCCCTATGGATAAAATGACACTGCACCGCATGGAATACTACGGCTATCATGGAGTGTTTGAAGAGGAGCGCAAGCTCGGTCAGCGATTTTACATTGATCTGGAGCTGGAGCTTGATCTGCAGGGCGCTGGCCTTAATGATGATCTCACCTTGACTGTGAATTATGCCGAAGTGCATTTCCTTGTCAAAAAAATTGTCGAAACAAAGTCATTTAAACTCATTGAAGCTTTGGCTGAATATATTGCATCCTCAGTACTGGACACTTATACTGTTATCAATGCAGTAACGGTGAAGGTGACCAAACCGCATCCGCCGTTCGACATTCACTTTCAAGGAGTGACCGTAGAGCTGCACAGAACCAGAAAGTGAGAACTTGGCAATGACCATACATTCTACCTCTGAGGCATCAGAGGCTTATATTGCTTTAGGGGCTAATTTGGGTGACCGTGAGGGGAGCCTGAAAGCGGCATTGAAAAGGCTGAACCAGCATGAGCAGATTGAAGTGACCCGCTGTTCACACGTATACGAAACGGAGCCTGTCGGGTATTTGGACCAGCCGCAGTTTCTGAATATGGCGGCGGCTCTTCGTACAACGCTTGCCCCGGAGGCGCTGCTTAAGGAGATGCTTAGCATCGAAAGTCAGTTGGGCCGTGTCCGGGATGTCCGTTATGGACCGAGAACGGTGGACTTGGATTTGTTATGGATGGAGAATCAGCATTTTGACACACCCGAATTAACACTGCCGCATCCTCGGATGCAGGAGCGGGCGTTTGTGCTAATTCCACTAAGTGATGTCGTTCCGCACAATGAAGAGTCTTCCGGACTTCGGCAGTTCATTACAGCAGCGCTACAAGACATAGACGGAAGGGAAGGAATTCGCTTGTGGACAACAAACGTATGGGACGGAGGGTCAGAGCTTTCCGAAAGCTGAAGGGCTACACTCAGCAGGAGCTTGCGGACTCTGTCGGAATATCTTTGGCTGTACTGGGTGCAGTGGAGCGGGGTAACAGACGCTTGGAAGATCAAATTTTAAATAAAATTGCGGACGTTCTCGGAGTTGCTGCAGACGAATTAGCCATTCCTACTAATTGAGGGAGCGTTTATATAGATCCCCACAAATCAAATCAAGGAAGTGAACAAACATGCTGAAAATTGGCGATATTGAGATGAAGAACCAGGTTGTGCTGGCGCCTATGGCAGGCGTGTGTAATCCGGCATTTCGTCTGATTGCCAAAGAATTCGGAACCGGTCTGGTCTGTGCCGAAATGGTAAGTGGCAAGGCGATTGTACACGGCAACCCGCGTACGCGGGAGATGCTGTTTGTGGATGAGCGGGAGAAGCCGCTAAGTCTGCAGATTTTTGGTGGTGACCGTGAGTCTCTGGTGGAAGCAGCCAAGGTCGTTGATAAAGAGACAAATGCTGATATTATCGATATTAATATGGGCTGCCCTGTACCCAAAGTGACCAAATGCGACGCGGGAGCCCGCTGGCTGCTGAGTCCTGATAAAATCTACGAGATGGTGTCTGCAGTCGTTGACGCCGTGGATAAACCTGTGACCGTAAAAATGCGGATTGGCTGGGACAGCGAGCATATTTTTGTGGAAGACAACGCGCGCGCTGTTGAACGTGCTGGGGGCCAGGCGGTAAGTGTTCATGGCCGGACCCGTGAGCAGCTTTATACCGGGCTTGCTGATTGGAAGTACATCCGTATGGCTAAAGAAGCAGTTTCTATTCCGGTGATCGGCAACGGAGACGTGAATACTCCGGAGGATGCGCGGGCTATGCTGGATCAGACCGGCTGCGACGGTGTAATGATTGGACGCGGAGCACTGGGCAATCCGTGGATGCTGTACCGCACAATCCAATATCTGAGCACAGGTGAGCTTATGCCTGAACCCGGAGCAGAAGAAAAGATCAAAGTTGCCATTCTTCATATGGACCGTCTGATCAGCCTGAAGGGCGAAGCGGTAGCAGTCCGTGAAATGCGCAAGCATCTGGCCTGGTATTTGAAGGGGATGAAGGCAGCCGCCCGTGTGAAGGATATCATTATGGAAGAAACCAAGCGTGATGAAATGGTGCGGATATTGAGCGAATTTGTCATACAGCTTAAGGAGGGTGAGGAGCAGGAAGTCCTGAATTCCTCGCTTTCAGCGGTCTAACACTTCATTTCCCTGTCTTTTGGACACACACTCGAACATTATATGGGGCATCATTGACATTTTGTAGCGGTTCCAATATAATTTCACAGTATAAAATCGCCGTTACAGCAAGCGTTAATGCAGCAGGGAGGGTTCTTATCCCTCCGGATTCGCATATAGTATGGTGTTTTCAATAAATGTATACGACAGGAGAATCGGTTGAGATGAGCGATAAAGAAGTCATCCTTACACCGGACGGACTTAAGCGTCTGGAAGAAGAACTGGAGACCCTCAAATCCGTAAAACGCCGCGAGGTAGCTGAACGGATTAAAGTAGCCATTGGCTACGGAGATATCAGTGAGAACTCAGAGTACGAGGACGCCAAGAACGAGCAGGCTTTCATTGAAGGACGTATCATTACTTTGGAAAAAATGCTCCGTAATGCGCGCATCATCAACAGCGACGAAATCGTTACCGATGTAGTAAGCATTGGGGTTACTGTTAGCGTTGAGGATTTGGAATATGGCGACGTCATGGAATATTTGATTGTCGGCACTGCTGAGTCCGATCCGCTGAATAATAAGATCTCCAATGAAAGTCCGGTAGGCCGGGCCATTATCGGCAAGAAGATTGGTACCGTTGTTGATGTTAGTGTTCCTGCAGGAGTCATTCAATATAAAATTCTTGATATTAGAATGAAGTAATAGGTACCATAAGGGGTAAGTCAAGAAAGCTTCCTTAGGGAAGCTTTTTTCAAAAGATAAGAGGTTTTATAGATCGCCTTATAAATTATCCTTATCTTTCTGGGGAAATGGCGTTGCCTCTAATGGGGACGGCCAAGCTGTTTCAGCCTGCAACAATAGAGCTTCTATTTGTACGGGAACGGACTGTCCTCTTGCATAGGGATGGAGCCGTTTCTTCTTGTGTATATGACAGAGTGAGTAAGAGAGGATGAAAGATATGACCGAGGAAATGAACACTGCGGAGAACACGGAAAAAGAACTTAGCGAGCTGCTGACGATCCGCCGCGGCAAACTGGACGAGCTTCGTGCACTGGGGATCGATCCGTTTGGTAAAAAGTATGAGCGTACGACAGGTGCCGGAGATATTATGTCCAAGTACGACGGACAAACCAAAGAGGAGCTGGACGAGCTTAACCTGGAAGTCAGCATTGCCGGACGCATTATGGCTAAGCGCGTGATGGGTAAAGCCAGCTTTGCCCACATCCAGGATCTTAGCGGCAGGATTCAAATCTATGTCCGTCAGGACAGTATTTCCGAAGCACAGTATGCGGCATTTAACGTTCTAGATTTGGGCGATATCATTGGCGTTCGCGGAACAGTGTTCAAAACCAGAACCGGTGAAACCTCTATTAAAGTGCATAACCTTGAGGTTCTATCCAAATCGCTGCTTCCGCTTCCCGAGAAATATCACGGTCTGAAAGATGTGGAGCTGCGCTACCGCCAGCGTTATGTCGATCTGATCATTAATCCTGAGGTTCAGCAGACATTCATTACCCGGTCACGGATCATTCAGTCGATGCGCCGTTATCTGGATTCACTTGGCTACCTTGAGGTGGAAACACCAACACTGCATGCCATCGCCGGTGGAGCTGCGGCCCGTCCGTTTATTACTCACCACAATACACTCGATATGCAGCTGTATATGCGTATTGCCATTGAACTGCATCTGAAGCGTCTGATCGTCGGCGGTTTGGAAAAAGTATATGAAATTGGCCGCGTGTACCGGAACGAAGGCATTTCAACGCGCCACAACCCCGAATTTACAATGATCGAGCTGTACGAAGCTTATGCTGACTACAAAGACATTATGCACTTAACCGAGAGCATGATCGCTCATATTGCCCAGGAGGTTCTGGGTACCCAGAAGATTAATTATCAAGGCCAGGAAGTAGACCTGACGCCGCAATGGCGCCGGGTGACTATGGTGGACGCTGTCAAAGAAGTGACAGGAGTTGATTTTGGCGTTCATATGACGGATGAGGAAGCTCAGCGTCTGGCGAAGGAGCACCGTGTGCCTGTTGAAAAGCACATGACCTTTGGACACATCCTGAATGCCTTCTTTGAGCAATTTGTAGAAGAAACACTGATTCAGCCGACCTTTGTTACAGGCCATCCGGTTGAAATCTCTCCACTTGCCAAAAAGAATGATCAAGACCCGCGTTTTACAGACCGTTTTGAGCTGTTTATCGTGGCTCGTGAGCATGCGAATGCGTTTAGCGAGCTGAATGATCCTATCGACCAGCGTCAGCGCTTTGAAGCGCAGATTCAGGAAAAAGAAAAAGGGAACGACGAAGCTCATGAAATGGATGATGATTTCATTCGTGCTCTTGAATACGGCATGCCGCCTACAGGCGGACTTGGAATTGGTGTGGACCGGCTAATCATGTTGCTTACCAACGCTGCATCGATCCGCGATGTGCTGCTGTTCCCTCATATGCGTAACCGTACAGAGTAATAGTATATGCCTTGAACCTGATTCCGAAGGGGACGCAAAGATGCGTTTCTCCTCGGAATCATTTTTACAAAAATAAATGCTTGCAATGAAACTCTGTGCATGGTATATTCTTATTCCGGCCATGAAACATCAACGCCGAGCTCGAAAAGAAGTTGAAAAAAAGAGCTTGCATTACTCGGTCGAACGTGATATATTATAAGAGTTGCTGGTGACGAGTTAATCGCCGCCGACGACGAGCTTGATCTTTGAAAACTGAACAACGAGTGAGTGGGATTTCACGCAAGTGAGATCCAAAGATAGAGAATATTTTATTCTCGTCAGATGTTTCAAAATGAGCAATCGCTCTTTCTAAATACCAATTTGGAGAGTTTGATCCTGGCTCAGGACGAACGCTGGCGGCGT
>NZ_LVYY01000026.1:0-47866 GCF_001909085.1 Paenibacillus sp. P32E
CTGTCCTTAGTACGAGAGGACCGGGATGGACGTACCGCTGGTGCATCAGTTGTTCCGCCAGGAGCATGGCTGAGTAGCTACGTACGGACGGGATAAGCGCTGAAAGCATCTAAGCGTGAAGCCCCCCTCAAGATGAGATTTCCCAGTATGTAAGACCCCTTGAAGACGACGAGGTAGATAGGTTGGAGGTGGAAGTGCAGCAATGCATGGAGCTGACCAATACTAATCGGTCGAGGGCTTATCCAAATCATATAACGCAGATTCGTTTCGGATTCAGTTTTCAGGAATGAAGGTTCCTGAAGCATTTACGCTGTAAATGCCCGTTTGGTGGCGATAGCGGAGGGGTTCCACGCGTACCCATCCCGAACACGACCGTTAAGCCCTCCAGCGCCGATGGTACTTGGACCGAAGGGTCCTGGGAGAGTAGGACGCCGCCAAGCACATGAAGCCATTGTTGAGCAATCGACAATGGCTTTTTTGTTGTTTTGGCGGAATTTGAGGGATACTAGTAAGGAGATGTTCTGTTTACCTTATGAGGGTTGCCGTGTTGGCAGCGAATGGCTATAGATATTTATTGATGAAGTGTCCACTCCAAACGGACTTTCGTCCAAGAATTCGCTTACTCGTAGGCAGTTTTCTGAATAACTTCTCCCGTGATGTAATATTCTTGACAGGCCAAAAACCCTTTGCTAAGATGGCAATAATATATTTTTGGACAAGCATCTCAAACCTTAACTGAAGATACGAAAACGTATAGCTTCTAGGTCTTTATCAGTGTCTATCGGGTATGGACTTGAACCTTAGTTTCTTCATTCATAAAGTTTGCAGGCGTTTAGAATAAAGACATTTGAGGAGGAATGACCCAGGTGTGGGAAGATAAGTTTGGCAAAGAGGGATTAACTTTTGATGATGTGCTGCTGGTACCGCGTAAATCCGAGGTGCTCCCGAAAGAAGTGGAATTAACTACGGTATTAAGCAAGAATGTGAAGCTGAATATCCCTTTGATGAGTGCGGGTATGGACACAGTTACGGAAGCAGCAATGGCGATTGCTATTGCGCGTGAGGGCGGCATCGGCATTATTCATAAGAATATGTCCGTGGAGCAGCAAGCGGAAGAAGTGGACCGTGTTAAGCGTTCCGAGAGTGGCGTTATTACCAATCCCTTTTCCCTTACACCAGAACACTGGGTATCTGACGCCGAAGTCCTGATGGGTAAATATCGTATCTCCGGTGTGCCTATTGTAGATGACAACAACAAGCTGGTTGGAATTTTGACCAACAGAGACTTGCGGTTTATTCATGATTTCAATATTCAGATCAAAGAAGTAATGACGCATGAGAACTTGGTGACTGCTGCCGTAGGCACTACCCTTCAGGAGGCTGAAGTTATCCTGCAGCGCCATAAGATTGAGAAGCTGCCTTTGGTGGATGAGAACAACATTCTTAAGGGTCTGATTACAATAAAAGATATCGAGAAGGCCATTCAATTCCCGAATGGTGCCAAGGATGCCCAAGGCCGCCTGCTGGTTGGCGCTGCCATCGGCATCTCTAAGGATACGTTTGAACGGACAGAAGCATTGGTAAAAGCCGGTGTCGATCTCATCACTGTAGATTCTGCACATGGGCACCATATCAATATTATTGATGCTGTCCGCAAACTACGCGAACAATATCCGGATCTTACCATTGTGGCTGGTAATGTTGCCACCGGTGAAGCCACCCGTGAGTTGATTGAAGCCGGAGCATCAGTGGTTAAGGTGGGAATTGGACCTGGATCGATCTGTACCACACGTGTTATCGCCGGTATCGGTGTACCTCAAATTACAGCCATCTATGATTGTGCAACAGTGGCCCGCGAGTACGGTGTTCCCATTATTGCGGACGGCGGAATCAAATACTCCGGGGAGATCACCAAAGCCATTGCTGCAGGAGCATCTGCAGTTATGATGGGTAGCTTGTTCGCAGGTACGGACGAAAGCCCTGGGGATTCGGAAATTTATCAGGGACGTAAATTCAAAGTTTATCGGGGCATGGGCAGTATGAGTGCCATGAAGCAGGGAAGTAAAGATCGTTACTTCCAGGATGATGACAAGAAGCTGGTTCCTGAAGGTATTGAAGGACGCGTTGCTTTTAAAGGCAGTCTCTCAGATACGGTTCATCAGCTGATTGGCGGACTTCGTTCAGGGATGGGCTATTGTGGAACCAAGACATTGGAGGAGCTTCGTAATGATACCTCTTTTATCCGGATTACTGGAGCCGGTCTGCGTGAGAGTCACCCGCACGATGTGCAAATTACCAAGGAAGCACCTAACTATTCCCTGTAAGATTGGATAATCGGCATTTTAAGGGCAGATAGGACGAAATTCGTCCTGTCTGTCTTTTTTTGAAGGTACCCCTGTGTTAGAATAGAACAAGCAATGGATATGAGGGCAAAAGGAGAGTAGTAATCATTGAAGTACAAGCATAAATTCAGCAGTAAACAATTAGTGATTAAGACAGCGACAGTAGGTTTGCTTTTAAATATGCTGGCCTCACCTGTGAATTCGGCACTGGCTGATGCAGTAAAGGCCCCCGCTACTACAGAGTCAGGCACAGCAGCTACAAGTAAAACTGGAACCAAGGCAACAACTGCAGTCAAGATTCCTTCTGTAGAATCGCTGGGTTTGAATCTGAAATCAGCCGTTCTGCTGGAACCTACTACAGGTGAAGTGCTGTTATCACTAAATGCGGATGTGCCTCTGCCTCCGGCGAGCATGACCAAGATGATGACAGAGTATCTAGTTACAGAAGCCGTTAACAAAGGCCAGCTATCATGGGATAAAAAAGTCGTGGTGCAGGAGAATGCCTCCAAACAAATTGGATCACGTATTTTTTTGGCACAAGGGGACGAACATACAGTCAAAGAGCTATACGTAGCCATGGCGGTAGGCTCTGCAAATGATGCCACGGTAGCTTTGGCTGAAGAGGTTGCTGGATCTGAACAGCAATTCGTTGCTCTAATGAACGAAACAGCACAGAAGATGGGGATGAAGACCGCCTATTTCATCAATGCGACCGGGCTCGACCGGGATGATATGCCTGCGAAATTCCGGCCTGACACAGATCGTGAAACCGTAATGTCTGCTATGGATGCGGCACTCTTGGCTAAATTCATTGTAACCGATCATCCGGATTTCACGGATTTCACTACCATTCAATCCTACAAATTCCGTGAGCGTGATAAAGCGCCAATGGTTAACTATAACTGGATGCTGGAAGGAAACAAAGATGTCACGAATTTTAAAGCTTACGCTTATCCGGGGCTTGATGGTCTGAAGACTGGACATACTTCCAATGCGGGTAATTGTTTTACAGGTACAGCTGTCCGCGGCGGGATGCGGCTGATCAGTGTGGTAATGGGAGCCGATTCGGAGCCTCACCGTTTCACAGAAACCAAGAAAGTTCTCGATTTTGGTTTTAATAATTTTGAGATTAAGCAGGTTGTTGCTCCTAAGGCAGTTATTGCGGGCAATGAAACCGTTCCTGTATTAAAAGGGAAGAACAAAGACGTCTCCGTTGTAACGGATGCTGGCGTAACATTTATCGTACCAAAGGGAACTGTATCTCCACAAATTAAAACGACTGTTGTCACCAATGATCCATCAACCTTGGTTGCACCGATAGCCGGAGCCAGCAAAGTAGGGAAAGTCACTTATTCCTACCAGGTGGAAGGTATCAATCAGGTTCAGGAGAAGACCGTTAACCTGATTACGGCTGAAGAGGCAGAGAAGGCCGGTTGGTTCAAACTGCTGATGAGAGCCATAGGAGAGTTTTTTGGCGATCTGTTTAAAGGAATTAAGAACTTGTTCTAACGGCTGAAAAATGTCGAAAACAGGAGAAAATCCGAGTAAATAGGTTGTATATATAGCCGCCTTGCGGTAAAATTATATGTTAGATTAAGTAAGTTCATACGGGAGGCTTGGTCATGGAAACAGGAACATCGCGTGTAAAAAGAGGCATGGCAGAAATGCAAAAAGGCGGCGTCATTATGGACGTCATGAATGCAGAACAGGCAAAAATTGCTGAGGCTGCCGGAGCAGTAGCCGTTATGGCACTGGAACGCGTCCCTTCTGATATTCGTGCAGCGGGCGGTGTAGCCCGGATGGCCGATCCTACGATTGTGGAAGAGGTTATCAAGGTAGTAAGCATTCCCGTTATGGCCAAAGCCCGCATCGGACATTATGTAGAAGCGAAGGTTCTGGAATCCCTCGGTGTGGACTATTTGGATGAGAGTGAAGTACTCACTCCGGCTGATGAAGTGTTCCATATTAACAAACGTGAATTCACAGTTCCTTTTGTATGTGGCGCCAAAGATCTGGGTGAAGCGCTTCGCCGTATAAACGAAGGTGCTTCCATGATCCGTACCAAAGGCGAACCGGGAACAGGTAACATTGTTGAGGCCGTACGTCATATGCGGTACATCAACAGCCAAATCCGAAAGGTGACTAATCTTTCACTGGATGAGTTGTATAATGAAGCGAAGACACTGGGTGTTCCTTACGAACTGCTGCTTGAAGTACATCAGTTAGGTAAATTGCCGGTTGTTAACTTCGCTGCAGGCGGTGTAGCAACACCGGCGGACGCCGCTTTGATGATGCATCTGGGTGCCGATGGCGTGTTCGTTGGTTCTGGTATTTTCAAATCGGATAATCCTGAGAAGTTTGCCCGTGCAATCGTTGAAGCAACTACTCACTTCACCGATTACAAGCTGATTGCAGAAGTATCCAAGAACCTCGGCACCCCAATGAAGGGAATCGATATTGCCTCATTGTCACCGGCAGAACGCATGTCGGAACGCGGCCGTTAACAGAGAGAAGGTTGTCCCGATGAAAATAGGAGTGCTGGCGCTTCAAGGCGCTGTAACAGAGCATATTGTCAGTATAGAGAAAACCGGGGCTCAGGGCCTGCCTATCAAACGTGTAGAGCAGCTGGAGGAGATCGAAGGATTGATTATACCCGGCGGCGAAAGCACTACGATAGGCAAGCTCATGCGCAAGTATGGCTTCATTGAAGCCATCCGTGATTTTGCTGGTCAGGGGAAGCCTATTTTTGGGACATGCGCGGGCATGATCGTACTGGCGAAGCATATTGCGGGGGGCGAACCTGGACATTTAGAGCTGATGGACATCACCGTTGCCCGGAATGCCTTTGGCCGCCAGCGGGAGAGTTTTGAATGTGATCTGCAGGTTAAAGGAATCCTTGAACCGGTGCGCGCTGTATTCATCCGTGCTCCTCTTATTAACGAGGTTGGGCCGGAAGTTGAGGTGCTCACACTCTATAACGATGAGATTGTGACTGCCCGCCAGGGGAATCTGCTTGTATCCTCTTTTCATCCGGAGTTGACAGATGATTATAGGCTGCATCAATACTTTGCCGATATGGTAGAGCGTAGTGTAGTGGCCAATCAATAGAACCGCATATAAGAACATTCCGACTCTTTCAAAGCTGCAAACAGCATTTTGAAAGAGTTTGGGCTGTTTTCAGGAGGGAAACTTTGTGCTAGATGTAAAAATATTGCGAAGTGATTATGCTCGAGTAGAAGAGGCACTGAAGAAACGGGGCAAATCGCTTGAACTGATTGCCGAATTTCCACAGCTGGATCTGCGCCGCCGTGAGCTGCTGCAAGAGACCGAAGGATTGAAAAACCGACGCAACACCGTATCAGGTGAAGTGGCGAAGAAGAAGAAGAACGGCGAACCTGCAGAGGATTTAATCGTTGAGATGCGTACGGTATCCGACCGGATTAAAGAGCTTGATGATGAAGTAAGAGTGCTTGAGACCCGTATTGAAGAATTGACGATGAGCATCCCTAATATTCCGCATGAATCGGTGCCGGTAGGCAAATCCGAGGAAGAAAATGTGGAAGTGCGCCGCTGGTCACAGCCGCGTGAGTTTGAATTTACACCGAAGTCACACTGGGAGCTGGGACAGCAGCTGGACATCATTGACTTTGAAGCCGCTGCCAAGGTTACTGGCTCGCGTTTTGTCTTTTATAAGGGTCTGGGAGCACGTCTTGAACGTGCACTTATCAACTTCATGATGGATCTTCACAGCGGGGAACACCATTATGATGAGATGCTGCCCCCGTATATCGTAAATAAGGACAGCCTATACGGCACCGGTCAGCTTCCTAAGTTCGAAGAGGATCTTTTCAAGCTCCGGGATACAGAATATTATCTGATTCCTACTGCTGAGGTTCCGGTAACCAATTACTATCGTGAAGAGATTCTTACGGCTGCGGATCTGCCGAAATATCATGTGGCTTACAGCTCCTGTTTCCGTTCTGAGGCTGGCTCGGCTGGCCGTGATACTCGCGGGCTCATTCGTCAGCATCAGTTCAACAAGGTGGAGCTTGTGAAGCTTACTACACCAGAGACCTCCTATGAGGAACTGGAGAAGATGACGGCAGATGCGGAACGCGTGCTACAGCTTCTGGAACTGCCATACCGGGTACTGGGACTCTGCACAGGTGATATGGGCTTCACCTCAGCCAAGACGTATGACCTTGAGGTATGGCTGCCTGAGAGCGGCATGTACCGTGAAATCTCCTCTTGCTCGAATACAGAAGACTTCCAGGCGAGACGGGCTAACATTCGTTTCCGCAAGGAGCCTAAGGCGAAGCCGGAATTTGTTCATACGCTGAATGGTTCTGCTCTTGCTGTTGGCCGTACGTTAGCCGCCATTCTGGAGAATAATCAGCAGGAAGATGGCTCGGTAGTAATTCCTACAGTACTACAGCCGTATATGCGTAATGTGAAAGTGATCAGCCCGAAAGCTGCACTATAATCATAGTTGCATAATGCTTGCATTGTGTGGTATAATCCTAATGCATGTGAAATTTAGATGCATTGGAGAGGTACCGAAGCGGTCATAACGGGGCGGTCTTGAAAACCGTTAGGGTGCAAGCCCACATGGGTTCGAATCCCATCCTCTCCGCCATTTCCTTTAAGAGATGAATACATGAAGATAGAAGCTGCCTTCTTTGGAAGGTGGCTTTTTTTGATCCAGCCGGATGGCTGGCTTTCGTTTGTTATGTACAGCAACAAGTATAAAAAACGCCCTTTCTCCGCAATGTAATAGGGAAGGAGGCTGATAATAACAATGAACCGACAATTACAGCTGGATCAGCAAAGTCTAGTTTCTGCTTGGCAGGAGCGCCTGCCTGCTCTGATGGAGGAGGGAGACAGCTTTAGCCTACAGGGTGATGCGGCGGACCCGAACAGTCTGCTCATTCATTTTAATGCTGCCGGACGGCAGGCCTATTCCCTTGATTTTCGTTGTACTTATGTCGATAGCCGTGAGGTAGCCGTAAGTTTGATTGATGCCGAAGAGGCTGGCCGCCCTACCGATGAGCGGGCGGATGCCGTTCAGTCATTGGCGCAGCAGTATACCAGACAAATTCATGAATGCGCACAGGCTCTTCAAGACCTTACCAATCCATAGGAGGAAACTTAAATATGAGCAAACCGAAGAGCATGCCTGTACCGGGCGTCGAGAACAACAATCAGGAGCGCCGCAAGGATCATAAACCCTCAGGTCCAGAGCCTTTATCCGGTTCCAAAAAGGTTAAACAGGCTAACCATGTAGACCATCATAATCCTCAGGGCTAATTTGCTTCTGGAGAATATATGTTGAGAAATGTTTCTCATTTTTCCCAAATGGTTTATCATTAGGGAGGGTGAAGAAACTTTTTACATGGGAGAGGAGATTTATAATGAACAAAAAATGGGGGTTGTCCGCTGCCGCATTGCTGCTAAGTGCTGCAATGATTCTGCCTGGCTGCGCGAACAAAGAGCAAGCACCTAAAGAAGCGTTGAAGTCAGCCGCTGTCAAAGCGACAACGCTCAAATCGTATGAGATGAAGAGCAAAGTGGTCATTAATAATCTGACTATTGATGCGCCAGCAAACGGGGAGTCGGATGCCACCACGGCGCAGGTGCTCAGTATGCTGAAGAATGCCGAGGTTACCGTTGATGGTGTCTATCAGGCAGATCCTATGCAAACTGAAATGACGCTGGTGCTCAATCTGAAGGGCGATATGACGATGTCTTTTAATATTCCAATGGTCATGACCGCGGAGAAGATGTATATCAAAGTACCTTCTATTCCGTTCCTGCCGCTTCCGAAGACGGTGGTTGGCAAGTTCGTAGAACTTGATCTGAAAGAACTGGCGGAGAAGCAAGGAACCGAATTTAACCCTGCCTCCATGGATACACAGAAGGTGCAGAAGCTCTCGAATGAGGTACTAAACACACTGCTTGGTGAATACGATGATCAAAAGTACTTCAGTGACATTAAGCCCAAGGACGGCGCTTTGCCGGAGGGTGTTGAAGCAAAACAGGTAGTTCAATTCAAAATCACCAATGATAACGTCAAAGAGGCACTTACTATTTTTGTGAATAATGCCCTGCCGAAGATCATCGATATCGTGGGTAAGCCAGAGTATAAGGAAATGTTGAATATTAAAGATACAGACCTGGCTAAGGTCAAAGAAGAGCTGCAGTCCAGTAAAAGCCGTGCAGAGTTCGACAAAGACCTGGCGGATTTGGGAACTTATCTGACAATCAATCAATTTCATATGAACACGGCTATCAACAAAGATGATTTTCCGGTGTATCAGGATCTGCTGATGGATATTAAAGTAAATGATCCTGACAAAGGTGAGAATCTCAGCGTATCCCTAAATGCCAGCAATCAATATAGTAAAATTAATGAAAAGCAGACCTTCACCATCGGTATTCCGAAGGGAGAAAACGTTATTACCATGGATCAGCTTGAAAAGGAATTTGGTTCTACGGGTACAACTTACTAAACAGACTCTGCAATTCGAAAATCCCGCATATGAGCGCCGTCTTGGCACACATGCGGGATTTTTGGCTGTATTGTATGTAAGTGGGAAGCTCTGTACCGGGAAACGCTGTTACTCCTCATCCGGCTGGACATCATCAGCAAGTATAGCGTACGTACGATGATCTTGCCACTGTCCATTAATTTGGATGAAACGCCGAGCTATTCCTTCAGCCTGAAACCCGTTCTTCTCCAGAACCCGGCGGGACCCGTGATTATGAAGTAAAATGGCAGCCTGCACTCTATGCAGGTCAAGGGAGCGGAATGCGAACTTAAGGACAAGCCGAACGGCGGCACTTGTGTACCCTTTTCCCTGTAAGGCATAATCCATGAAATATCCAATATCCGCAAACTGGCCAACACCGCGCACTACATTGGAGATGGTGATCTGGCCAATCAGCTGACCGTCCAATAAAAATATACCGAACATATATGCCCGGTCTTGCCTAGAATCCTCCAAACGTTGACCGATAAGCTGCAGCTGACTCTCAAGGGTAAAGTAATCCTCCTCCCTCAGAGGCTCAAAGGGCTGATGTTGTTCTTTATTACGCAGACGCAGTTGAAGTAGCTCACTTGCATCTTTGACCTCCAGCAGAGCAATATAAATGCCTTGAGGTGTGTCGTATAACTTATGAGACATGAAACGTCCTCCTTCATCCTAAGATTTCTTCCGAAGCCGGCGAAAAAAGGTGGTTAGCAGCTCTGCGCATTCCTGCTGCAATATGCCCTGAATGACCTCGGTCCGGTGATTAAAACGGGGTTCTTCCAGCAGATTCATTAGTGTGCCTGCGCAACCGGCTTTGGGGTCGGGTGTGCCATATACAGTAAGCGGTACTCTGGACTGGACCATCGCCCCGGCACACATGGGACAGGGCTCTAGGGTCACGTACAGCTGACAGTCCAGGAGACGCCAGGAATTGAGCAGAGTACTGGCCTCACGAATCGCAACCATCTCTGCATGGGCGGTAGAGTCCATGGTTGTTTCACGCAGATTGTAACCCCGGCCTATAATTCCCCCATTTCTGACTATTACGGCTCCGATAGGTACCTCACCCAGGGCCTCCGCCTTGCGCGCCTCCGCTATCGCTTCCCTCATCCAATATTCATGAACGGCCATTTCCTCCGAGGACAGTTCACTATGTATACGATTCAAGCTCATCTTCCCTTCCAAAACTACTCTTTGTGCAACGAACAAATATTCGTTCTTAACAAATTGTGCATAACTCTGTGGATAAAGCCCGACTTATACACAATTTTGTACACATCTCCATTTGATAAAATGTTTATATGTGCATAACCTGTGGATGGTTTCTTATTCATTGTAGAGAAAGTGTCTATAAAATTCAATATTTACCGAAGAAGGCTTTAGAAGTGAAATGTCTTTTCAAATGAGGGGGCAAAAGGTATGATAATGGTTGAACGCTCCGCTAGGATTTACCAGCGGATAAGAGGTGAACAGACAGCTTGTCTATAAAAATTAAGTTATCGGTAATCATTTTTGGTTCAGTACTTTTAATTCTGGCGCTAAATCTCACACTTAATCTTCAAGCAGCCCGTAACAATCTCCGTAATGAGAGCGTACAAAATATGAAGATGACCGCCAGTCAAATTGCCGTTTCCGTCGAGCAGAGCAGCTACAGCTCCAATTACGTGCAGCACCAGATCGCCCAGAACCTGAGACTGGCTGCTATTTTGGCTTCCAAGGAGCTAGATCCCGATATTAAAAATGTTAAGGACGCACAGCTGGTTGCTCTAGCCCATAAGCTGGGTGTGTCTAATATTTCACTTCTGGTCAAGACTGAGGATGATGTGGTCGTTGCCAAATCCTCGGATCCTGACGAACTTAATTTGTCTACCAAAGGCATGGGCTATTGGTATGTGGCTTTTCTCGAGCTGTTTGCGGGGCAGGAGGTATCAGTTGGGCAAGGGCAGAGCTTTGAGCATTTCTGGTCGGGGCCTTTTGAATATTCAACCTCCAATCCCAAATATATTGAGAAGTGGGGATACTATTATGATCCATCGAGAAACTACATTATAGATCCTTACATTCGCAGCACCGCTGTAAGCGATTATGTGAAGATTATGAACCCTGATGAGATTGTCCGCCAATCCAAAGGGGTCAATCCGGGGATCTTAGAGATCACAGGGATCAATCCCAAAACGTTTGGCGTATCAACCATGCAGTCCGATGGAAGTGATTCTGTATACCTTAAGCTGAAGAACCAGGCTATTAAGTATGGTACTTACAAATACGGCAACGTTGAAGAAGACAGGTCGGCGATTATGGAAGCGCTCAGCAGCGGTGAACCCATTACCCTGGACACACAAGCTCTTGGCAAAAGATTGCTGAAAACCTTCATTCCAATTAAGCAGCCTGGAGCTGAGGATTATGTCATCAGTGTAGTTATGGATTATTCAGTCATTTCATCGGTAATCCGGGAACAGCTGCTGAATAATGTGACTACGTCGGTTGTGCTGCTTATTGTATTTTTCATGGGAAGCTATATCCTTGCAGGTATCGTTACCCGGCCAATCCAAGATATCCTGGCAAAGGTCAACGATGTGGCCCGAGGCAAGTTCGAGCCTCCGCTGAATGTGGCCAGCCGTGATGAGCTTGGGCAATTGGCGCACCGTATTAATGCTATGACCTCACATCTGCTGCAGCACACGAACCGGCTGGGACAGACACTGGAAGAGAACCGGGCCGTCAAAGAGCGTCTGGAGTCTGTGATTAACGGTACCTCCGATGCGATTCATACGATGGATATGGAGGGCCGGATTATCAGCACGAACCGGGCCTTTGAGGAGTTGTACGGCTGGAGTGCGAATGATGTATGGCGTAAGATGCCTTATCTGGTGCCGGCCACTGCGCAGAAGCAGGAAGAAGCCAGGCTGAGAGAGCTGAAGAACGGCGCCATTCTGCCTCCGCTGGAGACTATAAGGTTAAAACGTGACGGCTCGCTTGTCGAAGTCAGCGTCAGCAGCTCGGTTATCCGTGACGAGGAGGGCAATCCGCAGTCTTTCGTCCATGTCTCCCGTGATATGACAGAGCGCAACCGGATCGAAGAACTGCTGAGACGCTCTGAGAAGCTGACGACCGTCGGCCAGCTCGCAGCCGGGGTTGCCCATGAAATAAGGAATCCGCTAACTACCCTGCGGGGATTTCTGCAGCTGCAGCAAGAGAAGAAGCTTCTGGTTCCGCTCCATATTGATCTTATGCTCTCGGAGCTGGAGCGGATTAATCTAATCGTAAGTGAATTTTTAATTTTGGCCAAACCGCAGGCCGTGCATTTCCAGCTAAGAGACGTCCGGCTTATTCTGGGTGATGTAATTTCGTTGCTGGACAGCCAGGCGCACTTGTTCGGCATTGAATTCGAAGCCCGGTTTTCCGAGCAGCCGGCAACGGTGCATTGTGAAGAAAACCAGCTGAAGCAGGTGTTTATCAACATTGTCAAAAATGCGATTGAGGCTATGCCTGATGGCGGTACGATTACACTGGAGCAACATATGACAGACGATATTGTAGTGATCGTTATCTCTGATGAGGGAGAAGGCGTTCCAGAGGATATGCTGCCCAAGCTTGGGGAGCCCTTCTTTACCAACAAGGAAACAGGAACAGGCCTTGGGCTCATGGTCAGCCAGAGAATTATCCAATCCCATAAAGGCAGCATGGAGATACATAGTGAATACGGGTGCGGGGCGGAAGTTACCATCAAGCTGCCTGCAGCAGGAGAGCAGGCTCCCGGACAGTCTATGAATGAAGAACGGAGTGAAGATTGAAGTGAGAATTAATAAGTTCATCAGTGAGACAGGATTCTGCTCACGGCGTGAAGCAGACAAGCTGGTGGAAGGCGGTAGAGTTAGCATCAACGGAGAGCGTGCTGTGCTTGGCAGTCAGGCTGGGCAGGGAGATGAGGTGCGGATAGATGGTAAACTGCTTGAAACGGGCAGTAAGGTCGTCTACATTGCACTGAATAAGCCGGTGGGCATTACTTCTACGACTGAAGCGCATATTCAAGGGAATATTGTCGACTTTGTCGGACATCATGAGCGTATATTCCCCATCGGACGGCTTGATAAAGATTCTGAAGGATTAATTCTGCTGACCAATGATGGAGATATCGTGAATAAAATATTACGGGCCGAGGGTAAACATGAGAAGGAATATATCGTGACTGTTGATCGGCCCCTTACCCCATCCTTCATTACCGGAATGTCGAGCGGAGTCAAAATACTGGGCAGCCGGACGCTTCCCTGTGAAGTAACGCGAATCAGTGAGCGGGTCTTTCGGATTATTCTTACGGAAGGCAAGAACCGGCAAATCCGCAGAATGTGTTCTGCTTTTGGGTACGAGGTACGGCACCTACAGCGCATCCGTGTGATGAATATCCGCCTCGGTACCCTGCAAACCGGAGAATGGCGTGAGCTCTCTGCCCAAGAGAAGCAGGAACTGGGTACCATGCTGAACTATAAGCTGCAGTAACGGCGGTTATTGGACATAGAATCAACAATAAAGAGCTGTTCTGAAGGTCTTATCCAGACCTTTCGGAACAGCTCTTGTTGAATATATAAGATTCTATTTTCCGGTAGCAGCAGGATCTATAGTCTGCGCCCCATCCAGATACTTCCGGAGTATGGAGACCTCTACGCGGCGGTTCTTTGCCCGGCCTTCAGCCGTTGAGTTGTCAGCGATCGGATGATATTCTCCATATCCGATGGGACTGAACTTAACCGGGTCCAGATAGGGATTTAACAGCAGGATCTTCATGAATTGTAGCGCACGGGCTACACTGAGATCCCAGTTGGAAGGATACTCACTGTTGGAGATTGGGATATTATCCGTATGGCCCTCTACCAGTACGTCGTAATCAGGAAATTGCTGTAGCATCGTAGAAATGGATTTCGCCAGCTGACGGGAATCATCCTTTACCACGGCTTGTCCGGAAGAGAACAAAGCATTGTCGCTAATGGTGATGGTTAACTGTGATTGATTCAGCTTGGTGCTGAGCAAATCAGTCAAACCATTATTCTTGATATACTGATCGAATTGCTTCTTCAGCTTCTCAAGCTCCTCTTGCTCTTTTTGTTTCAATTTGGCAATTTCATCCTTGCCGGTATTAGGGGCAATGACATTGTTCATTTTTTCTTCTTTACCCTGATCCATTTGAGTATTTGTAGGAGCGTCGGACTTATATTCCAGAACTCCGGACCCGCCGTTAAATACGGATTTGAAGGCTTGGGCCATTTGTTCAAATTTCTGGGCATCCGTAGCACTCATTGCGTACATAGCGAGGAAAAGGGCAACCAGGAGGGTCATCAGATCGGAATAGGGCAATAGCCAGGATTCATCGGCATGCTCTTCGTGCTCCTCATGTCTAGTCTTTTTGCTCACTCGAAGCCCCCTCCTTATTAGCTAGTTTTTCGCGTTCAGAAGGCGTAAGGAAGACGGAAAGCTTCTGATTGATGGCGATGGTAGATACCCCGGACTGGATAGATAGAAGCCCTTCTACCATCATTAGCCTGATCTCAATTTCACCTTTGGAGAGCCGCTTCAGCTTGGTCGCAATCGGATGCCATAGTACATAACCTGTAAAGATACCGACTATGGTGGCAATGAAGGCACCCCCGATGGCGTGAGCCAGTTTTTCGACTGCGCTCATATCCGAAAGTGCGGCAATCAGCCCGATAACGGCCCCGAGCACGCCCAGCGTTGGTGCGTACATACCTGCTTGTGAGAAAATCAGTGCTCCGGCTTTATGCCGATCCTCTGTAGCGTGGATATCTTCCATTAATACATCACGGACAAATTCCTGATCATTGCCGTCGATAATCATCCGCATGCCGTTTCGAAGGAAGTTGTCTTCAATTTCGTCCACCTTGGATTCCAGGGCGAGTAAGCCTTCACGACGGGTAATGGAGGCCCATTCCATGAACATGGTAATCAATTCCGATTTGCTGACCATCTTCTTTTTAACAAATATTAGCTTGAATAATGACGGGATTTTCTTCATTTCCGAGAGCGGGAAAGCTATAAATAAAGATGCGGCTGTACCTAATAAGATAATTACGTAAGCAGCGGGTGCTGCCAAGGCAGTTAACGGTGCACCTTTAAGAAACATCCCCCATACTATTGTAACCAGACCAAAAATCAAACCGATTATTGTTGAAATTTCCATTTATGCACCTCGTCCATGAGAATTAAGATATGATCTGACTATACCGCGTGTATCATCCATGACCAGCGGTGTGACACTCTGCGTCTGACCAATAACGTATATTCTTATTTATCGACAGCATTCCCTTTTTTGTGAAGTCATTTTTTCGGCTATAATGAGTAAGGCAGGTTATTATTCATCTATGGAGAAAACGGAGTGATTGACGTGGGTGTGAAGCATGGAAGAGATTACAGTGATATTCTGAGTGAACTGACAGAAGCGGTAGGAAGAATTTCTGACGGGTATGTATTTTTTGAGATGGAACCCGATGAATGGCAGGAGCTCCCGCAGGAATCGAAGACGGAGGTATGGGAAGCACTCGCTGAGGATTTGTTCTACGCCTTGGGCAATGAACCGGTGATCGAGGTTGGCAGCGGCGTTGTAATCTACGATAAAGAAACACACCGGATAAATATTTTACTGGGCGAAGAGGATCTGGCTTCAGTCCTCCTGGTCTAAAAAACAGACAACCTTAAGGCGGCCGGTTTGCCCGCAGCCTGTGCCACGTGGTAAAATTGATGGAGCAGAGTACTATTTGCCAGGGTTTGCGAATACAATAAACCGAAAAATAGCCATCATCCTGGCGCATCCCTTGGACTTTTATAAGCTGAGGGATGTTTTGTTTAAGGCATCAGGTATCATCGAATGGAGAAGAGCAATAAGCTGTTAATTTAGTAAGGGAGGAAGAACATTGCAATTTACGGAGGAAGAGCTGCGGGAGCAGGTGAGTAAGCTGGAAGGATGGAAGCTGGAACCGAGTACCCTGGTGCGCAAATACATGTTCAACGAATATATGAAAGGCATTGCCTTTGTGGATGAGGTTGCAGCCATATCGGAAGCATTCGAGCATCATCCGCATATTACGGTTGATTATAAAACTGTTGTCCTGCGTCTGTCTACCCTTGGGGAGGATGGCCTTACAGCACTCGATATCCGGCAGGCCCATGAATTTAATGAGGCTTTTGAGAAGAACCGTTAAGAATCTATCTCATATGAGGCCGATCAGATTGGAAATTCATAACCCTTATATAAAAGAATGCCCGGTACAGGATCAATATGATCCGTGCACGGGCATTTTGTGTTCCATATGATGAGATAAGAAGTAAGGTTATTTCTTCTCCGCAAGCCACATCGCTACATTCGCGATCTCCTCAGGCGCCAGCTTATCCTTGAAAGAAGGCATCTGTCCGCGGCCTTTGGTGACAATGGTGAAAATCTCTCCGGCGTCATGCTTGCCGCCTTCCTGCTGGAGGCTAGGGCCTACGCCGCCCTGAAGCTGGTCACCATGGCAGGTGATGCAATTCGCCTTCTTTACTGTGGCCTCAGCGCTCGCCGCATCCATCTGCACTTCCGGCATCGTTGGTTTGTTCTCCTCGGCGACTTCGGCTTTGCCGGGCAAGGTGAACATTAAGATTACCGCAAAGGCACAGGCGGCAAAAAACAAACCGCTCATGATCCATTTCTGCATCTGCATCCGTCCCCTCCATGTAAGCTGCTTCCTACATTATACAAGAAGGTAAAGCGTTATCATAGCGTTTGTGACAAAAAAACGAATGATTTGTGCTATTTATCATAGACCATACAATAAAATAGCTTATCGCCCGTTGGAGTCCGGCGTTCATATGTATCCGTAATCGTAAAACCACTTTTTTGATAAGCACGAATGGCTCTCTGGTTCCAGGTAAGCACCTCCAGATCTATCTCGCGCTCCGGATATCGTGCCAGGGCTGCCTTGACGATGGCGCTCATGAACAGATGGCCCATGCCTTGCCCGCATAGATCAGGCCGCATACCAATTCCGAGCCGAACTACACCTTCCATCGGGAATAGCTGTGCAAAGCCACAGAGGAACCCTTGGCTGTTTACCACCGAGACGTATTGCTCACCCCGCAGCCGGGGATCGCCGAACTCAATGTCCAGAGCCTGCATTTGCTCCCAGGACATCCAGCCATAAATGTTGTACGGGGGTTTGTATACCCATTCACAAATTTCTGCAGCGTGATTAACTTCCATGGGGACAACGTAAAAAGTTACCGGAGAACTAATCATCCGCCATCCGCCTCCCTTCAGAACAAAACGTTATATCATAATTATATACAAAACGGTTCCATTTCGACGCATAAACAATATATTTTAGAAAATTACAAAAATCGCGGTTTTTTATGTTTTGCAAATAACGAGAAGGGTAAATAATTTTTATAAAGACAAAAAAACAAGCCCCCTCCAAGATTTCGGCAAAAATCCTGGATAAGAGCCTGTTCGGTTATAAAAATTACTGCTTATTGCACATCGTCATTATCTTGGGAATCGGAAGCTACCGCTTGAAAAGCATCTGTGCTCATGATTCGTTTGGCGCCAACGTAGCGGTTGACGTAGTAGCTGTCACCCAGCGAGCTGATGGTTACACCACGCTTGGAAGAAGCGTGTGCGAACTTGCCTTCACCGACATAAATGCCGACATGAGATACCCCTTTACCGGTTGTATTGAAGAATACGAGATCTCCCGGTCTAATGTTATCGCGGGATACGGCAGTGCCCATCTGGTACTGGGAACCGGACTGGTGAGGAAGGTTAATTCCTATCTTATCAAACACATACATGGTAAATCCGGAGCAATCAAACCCGTTAGTCGAAATTCCGCCCGATACGTATTTAGTGCCGACGGCTTTGTCGATAACCTGATCCATTTTAGAGTCTGCGAAAGCGCTTCCTGCTCCGATGGTAAGAATGATCGAAAAGCTGAGTAGTGCTGCTGCTAGCTTCTTCTTCAAAAGTAAATACCCCTTCCAAATGCCTACGAGGTTAGCTTAAGGGTTCGGTTGAAGGTCCCCTATGACCCCTCTGTAAATAGGAGGTCAATTCACCCAAAATCGGTTCCCCCGTTTCCCTAATTGAATAAGGAACTCGGCACCACTGTTGATTAGATTAGCTTACGGATCAAAACAATGACAAAACCTTTGTAAATCAGGTTTGAATAATTACAAAAATGTTACTATCAACTCACTGCGATAATTGTAACAAAGACAGAAGCACTTGGCAATCACTTAAAGCATATTAATACATATTTTTTGAGCCTTTTAAGAGAAAAGGGCTTGATTTACGCGAGTTCTTTACGCCGTAAGTCAGCTGCATGGAAGATCTTAATGGGGTTTTTATCAAAAAGGTGTTTCGAAACTCTAAAAAGTGTGTAAAAGGGAGAATAAGGAAAAGGGAAAACCCGGAAAATGATTACGGCAATAATCAGCTCCGGGCTCGTATAAATTACATTTAGTTGTAAAGGTGTAATGTGAGGGGATCAAGCTTCAATTAATCGTAGGCAACAGTTTTGTAGGCTGTAGTGCTCATCACTCGTTTAGCGCCAACGTAGCGGTTGGCCCAGTAAGCTTGACTCAGCGAAGTTATGGTTACACCGCGTGAGCTGGAAGATTGTGCGAATCTGCCTCCACCGACATAAATGCCGACATGGGAAACTCCCGACCCAAAGGTATTGAAGAATACCAGGTCACCTGAACGCAGGTTGTTCCGTGATACGGAAGTTCCAACGCTGAATTGAGCCTTGGACGTGCGCGGCAGGGTAAGCCCGACATTTTTAAAAACATACGAGGTAAAGCCGGAGCAATCGAAGCCGCTTGTGCTAGTGCCTCCGAATTTATAGGTGGTTCCGATGGTTTTTGCGATAACGGTATCCATCTTGGAATCGGCGAAAGCGCTACCAGCTCCGATTGTGAATACCATCACTAGTGCAAGTGCGGCTGCGGTACATTTCTTCTTAAAATTCTGACTTCTCAAAAGATGTACTCCTTCCAAGGCCTGCGAGGTTAGCTTAAGGATTCGGTAGAAGGTTCCCCTATGACCCCTCTAAAGCGAGGTCAATTCACCCAAAATATGGTTCCCCCGCTTCCCGGTGCAGGGAATTTGGCGTTTTATGCACCAGAAGAGCGACGTGTCGACAATTAGTAAACGCTTGGAATGTTAATGTGATTGAATGTGTTGCATCTTAGAGATTACAAATTTGTTACTAGTAGTACAGGCACCATTGTACCAGAGGATTTACAGTTTTGCAAATACTCTTATTCACTTTGTAATTCAAAAAAGAGTCCCGCTCCCTCAAGGAGCAGCGACTCTTTTATTATGCCGGCTGAGCGGCTTAATTATTGTGGAAATGATTTACTGGACCAAAGGTGGTATTGAGCGGCGATTCCCCACATTTTGAACAGTGTATTGGGAAGGGGGGAGAACTGCCGAAGCAGAAGTGCCGGCATCCCCGGACAAAAGATCGATGCCGCTCCGCAAGCAAGCATCATGATCAAACTCCCTGCTCCCATCACAAAAGATAATCCCGCAGAAGGAAGGATCACCTTCAGACACACCAAGAGAGAAGAGAAAGTGCCTGTACCACCCGTATACCCGAACTGCATGTACAGCAGTACTTTTCGGATGAAGAACAGATATAGCAGCCAGGCCAGAATGTAAGGCACCAGTTTCAGCAATAGCTTATAATCCAGAATTCCGCTTAACAGCAGTCTGTACATTTTGGGAAGAAGCCAATACAGCGGCAGGGCTGTAAGCACCCATTCTGCAAGACTGAACAGCATCACCGGAAGCCCATACAGACGCATACCCGGAAAAAAGAACATCCCGCGCTCCCCCTTACGCTCCTGATGGAGCTCATGGAGCAGTCCTGCGCGGATGAATGGGGAGAGCAGCAGTCTGAATGCGCTTAGCGCCAGCAGCATCCAAAGCCAGTGCTGAACACCGGAATCGGAACCCAGTGCGAGCTGGCCCTCCACATAATACAGCAGCCTGCCTATCCCGCTGCCGCCCGCATCCTGATCGGGATAACGCAGCAGTACCGGGACTACGGCGCTTTTAACGAACTTGTACATGAAATAGCCCCAGAACAGCCGGTAGATAAACAACAGAATCAGTATATAAAATTGCTCTTTCATGCTGTGCCAGCCGCGGGATATCGATCTTTTCACAATCCTTCACCTCACCAGACAAGAGTTCCGAGCAGATTTTCAATCAGGTTGGTCATGCTAAGCGTCCATCGTGAGAGCGTGTCAGGTTCCAGTTCCGCGAGTCTGAAATTATTCAGATGCTTATTCTCCAGCAGGATGGAGTGCTCGGGATCAATCTCTGCCGATATCAGCGGCGCTTTGTAGGACAGCTGAAAGGTAGTTTGCTTGTCTTTTCCATTCCAATACCGTTGAACGGTATATCCATCCGAAAAGGTGAACTTTACTGGCACATCCCCATACTGACTGCCTTTGTTGCTCACGGCGACTGATGAATCATAGCGAAGGCTATCTATATCGCTCCCTTTGTGAAAGGTGTTGATAATGTTATCTATGGCAAAATCAGGAGCGCCGCCACTGTAAACATATTGATCGAAATACGCCTGCCACGATTTTTTGGTTACTTTTTCTACGGTCTTTTGAAAATCAGCTGTGGTAGGATGCTGGAAACGGTATTTGCGGGCATAGGCGGCCATGATGGCATCCATCGTTTTGGTTCCCACTTGCTGCTCAATGTCTTTGAGGACCAGTTTGCCCCGGATGTATACGTTACGAGTATAGGCATCATCTCCGGTGTATTTCCAGGTCTCCAGTTTGAGCGGCTGTGATGAAGTTACCAGACTGGCCTGAAGTGCAGAGTTGGAGGTTACACCATATTCCTGTTCCATCAGCCGGTCTTCTGCATAAGAGGTGAAGCTCTCATCCAGCCAGGCTTCCTCAAATTCATTGCTGGCTATCATGCCATAAAAAAACTGATGCCCGATTTCATGGATGACCGTACGTTCAAGCTGGGTGCCTGGAGCATCTCCGGCTGCGCCGAAGGCAGTGATGAGAGTAGGGTACTCCATCCCGCCTGCGCCATTCCCCGCCTTTGGCGGAACGACGATAGATAGTGTGGAGTAGGGATAAGAACCGTACCATTTGCTGAAGGCGCTTAGAGCAGCTTTGGCCGCCTGAAAATAACGCTCCTGTAAACCCTTATGCAACGGGTCTAGATAGAGCTTAATCCTTACCCCGGGCACGCCAGGTGCAGAGAAGGCTTCCTCGGCAACTGCAAAGTCGGGAGAGGCCGCCCAGGCGAAATCATGAACATCATCGGCGTAGAACTGGTAAATCTTCTGGCCCTGCTTCAGCCTTGCGGTCTTCACCGGGAAGCCGGTCGCTGCGACTGTATAATTGGAGGGCACGGAAAGGGTTACACTGTAGATCCCAAAATCACTGTAGAACTCGGAGGTACCGTGGTACTGATGCAGATTCCAGCCTTCCTGTTTTGCCCCCCGGGTGCCAGCAGGCTCATACACACTAAGCTTGGGAAACCATTGTCCAGCCATTACAAAGTCACCTGAAATTCCCATGCGGGCGAATATTTTAGGCAGCTTGACCTCATACTTCAGCCTGAGCGTAACACTTTCCCCTCCGTTCACGGGTTGGGGAAGATGAACCTTCACCAGGGTCCTGTCATTCACATTGCCATCGTCAGGCTGGGCATACTGCAGACGCTGCATAAGTGAGACACCGTCAGAGGTCCGTAGATCGGTCAGAGTCATGCTGCCGTAACCATTCGCTGGCATTCTATCCCCGCGTAGTGTTCCTCCGGATTCTTTCATAAAGGTGGTATCTTCAGAAGCAAAAGCATTCGGATAAAGATGGAAGTAGAGGTCTTGTACCGGTTTTTGGCCGGGATGGGTCCAGGTCACCGTTTCGGAAGCCCTTAATGACCCGGTAGAGGGGATTAGCTGCGCGTCAATATGATATTCGACCACCCGCTCGCTTAGCGCCTCTGAGACGGGGAGCGGCTTACTCTCCGGGAGAACGGGTTGCGGAGCTTTGATCTGTGCAGCTACAGGGGACTTGGCCTCTTTTGGTGCGGCAGCTGTCAGAACATCGGGGTTGTGCCCTGATAACGCCCAAATTCCACCTCCTAGGGCGAAGGCGGCAAAGGCCGCAAAGATGAGGTTGTACCTTAATGACCGTGGCTTCATACTGTGATTCCTCCCGTGACAAGCATCTACGGGATGTATATGTTTGCATTCGGCGTATTATTAGCTAAAATTAAATTATATTCACGTTCTATTAGAGGGAAGGATGTGCACTTGTGGATAACAACCAACCAGAGGGTAAAAAACCGATGGCTCTGAATATCGTAAATGCCAAGAGCAAGCATAAAGGCTTCGGAGCAGGTTCCATCGATTTGAACAATGTATCGCCGGTTATTATTGACGGCGGTGAGGCCGTTATCGATATCGGTGCCATGCATGCCAAGAGCAAAGTCGAGAAGGGGATTAAATTCAGCCCGAACCGTGAGGATGTACCTGACGGAAGACAGGTATGGGTGGTCTGGGTAGCTGTGGACCGTACCCCGGAAGGCCAGTCTTACGGGGGGATTACTGCCTGTGAGATGTGGATTGATACTGAAGCCCGCCGGGGGTGGAAAATTCTTGCTGATCATGTGAACAAGCTGGATTCCGCGTTGAAGCGCAGAGTGATTCTGGAGGGGATTGGAGCAGCTGACAAAGCAGCCCTAAAGTCACTGCTGATTGCCCATAATGCAGAATGGTGGGACGCATCGACCGAGGAGTTAAAGGCAGCATTATCGGAATAAGATGAACACCAGTCTTTATGAGGACCAATAAATTGCGTTTCCCAAAAACAGCCAAGCCCTCCAATTCAGGAGAGCCTGGCTGTTTGTATTGTGTATGAAAGCGCAGGATGCCGGGTATAGCATTGATCCTATGATCTACTGAGCAGGTTGAGCTTGCGCTTGAGCTGGCTAACGCGGGCTTGGCTGATGCCAAGCACCTCTGCGAGCTCCTTCTGATTGGCATAGGGATGATCCTGTATAGCCTTCTCCAGGCGCTGGCTCATTTCCTCTGTCTTAGTCCGCCGCCCCCCGCGGATGGGTTCAGGATTAAAGTCTGCGGCGCTCTGCGGCTGAAGGTTGTCATCGGCTGTCCGTTCTGGATTGCCGAGCTCTTTCAGACAGCTGTTGCAAATGAACTGGTCTTTATAGTAGGTCACATGGTCAAGGCTTCTGCAGAACGTGCATTCCGTTGAGGTGTACTTTCTGAGTACGATGATTTCATCATCCAAAATAAAAAATTCGATAGGATCCCCAATGTCAATATTGCGAGTCATGCGGATTTCTACGGGAACCACAATTCTGCCAAGACTGTCTAAACTCCGGATCATGCCTGTATCTTTCATCCCATGTCCCTCATTTACATCTTTAATTTTTTGTGGATATCTACGATTATAGCAGTAATTGTAAGTTATGAGAACGGGGAAAGCGCATTCATATTAGATTTTTTTGTAAAAATCAGGAAAGTTTTTCCGTGGATTTAAAAATCTCTCCATTCGGGAAGTCCGAAAGGAGAGATGAATTAGGGTTCTTTTGTTTTTTACCCAATTCCGGGTGACCGAAACAGCCTTATCAAACTTTTGGGAGACGAAACGGCTGAGCCTGTCTATCTAAGACACTGACGTAAGGGTTGCCTCTGAGGTAGAACCGCCAGGGAAGCTGGGCGTATTCTTCTGCATAAGAAATATTGATTCGTGGTGCTTGTACAATATCCAGGGCATCAGGCAAGTCACCCTGCTCCAGCCACAGTGGCCCCGCAGGATCATTCAACGGACATCCGTTCAGACTCTTATCTATACGAAGTGCCCGGCACAACTTCCCCGGACCGCCGGAGAGGTCCGATGGCTTTTTGACCGTAATGCCACGATAGGCCGCCATCTGCCCCTCATCGTAGCCAGTCAGCGGCTCGACCGCACGAATCAGCACGGCATGCGGATCATCCTTGGCGGCCGTTACTACATTTACGCAGTTGTACATACCGTAAATGAGATACACGTAAGCAACTCCGCCGGTTCTGAACATGACCTCAGTACGCGCCGTGCGGCGTCCGCCGTAAGCGTGGCTTCCCTTATCTTCTGAACCGCCATAACTTTCAGTCTCGACGATCCGGCAGCGGATCTCCCCGTCCTCCGTCCGCCGGACCAGATGCTGTCCCAAAAGAAGCGGTGCAGCCTGGAGTGCCGTAAGTTTATAGATATGCGGGGACAAGAGTTTTCTGGAAGACAGTGTCTCCCTGTCACCAGCGTTATCCTTACGTTCCATAGATCAATGACACCTCTCTAGCCGAATCAGGCTATTCATTAGCGCCCTCTTCGATGATTGGTCCCATCGTACCGCAGGAACGGCAGCTGAGCAACCGGGATCAATTCATCCACCAGCGTTTGATGTCGTTCCATAGGGAGTGATCATCCTTGGTGTCCGCAGCAGGTGGAACAACTTTTCCGTCCTGAGGATCTGCGGAACCGCCTGCACCGTGCTGATCACAGTATTCTCTAGGCTCCGTGCCGCTGATGAAGGTTTCTAATTCCTTTTCGGGACATTCAGAGGTAGCGAGCTTACCAGATTCAGGATTGACATACACACTGACGACCCCGTCAGGAATCGGAAAGATTTTAGGCGGTACGTTGGCCAGTGCCTTTTCTGTAAACTGGGCGAAAATGGGGGCGGCACGCCGCCCGTCTGATGTAGCAATATTACGCCCTTTGTCATAGCCGACCCAGACGGCTGTTGACAGCTCTGGCGTGAAGCCGACCATCCAGCCATCGGTGTCGGTAGTGCCGGTTTTTCCGGCAACCGGACGCTTAATAATGGACGCCACACGGTTGCCTGTTCCTCCGCTCTCAAATACGCCTTCCATTAGCCGGGTCAGCACATACGCTGCTGCCGGTTCTACGACCTTCTCTCCTTGCTTCCGGGGAGCCTCATATAGAAGATTTCCATTGGCATCGGTAATCTTCAGAATTGCCGTGGCCGGAAGCTTTACTCCGCCTCCGCCTATCACAGCAAAGGCTGACGCCATCTCCAGCGGGCTCACTGGCGAAGTGCCCAGGGCCAGAGAAGGCACTTGCTGCAGCGGACTGTCGACCCCCATTTTAGCTGCCATTTCAGCCACTTTATCCGCGCCTACTTTCATAATTGTGTTCACCGCATAAATATTGTCGGAGGCAGCAATGGCTTGGCGCATGTTGATTTCTCCCAGGTACTTGTCACCGAAATTTTTGGGCTGATAGGTCTTGCGGTCATGATCATAATGGAACAGCGTGGGCTGGCTGTTAAATACGGATAGTCCCGTCATTGTTTTGGAAGACAGTGCGGTTAAATACATAATGGGCTTAAAAGAAGACCCGGGCTGCCGGGTAGTAGCCAATGCATGGTTAAACTGATTGGTGTGGTAATTTTTGCCCCCGACCATGGCTTTGATATAACCCGTCCGGGGATCGATGGACACAAGTGCAGTCTCCAGGTCACTGGCGGAATCCATCCCTTTGTCCACAGCCTCCTCAGCCGCCTGCTGCATATCAGGGTCGAGGGTCGTATATACGTTCAGACCGCCCTGATCCAGTTCTTCGCTGCTAATGTGCAGGGAGTCAATGGCCAGGCTGCGGACATAATCGCGGAAGTAAGGTGCAGCGACGAGGGTATCCTTTTCACCCTGTGGTTTGAAGCTTAAAGTCTCCAGTCTGGCGGACGTCGCCTGTGCCTCCGTAATATCGCCCATTTCCGTCATCGCGGCCAGAATAATCCGCTGTCGTTTCTTGGCATTGTCCATATGGGTGTAGGGAGAATAATAGGTCGGGCCTTTTGGAATTCCGGCAAGCAGAGCACTTTCCGCCAGATCGAGATCTGCGGCTGCTTTACCGAAATACATCCTTGAGGCGGCTTCAATCCCATAGGCACCATGGCCATAATAAATCTGGTTCAGATACATATTCAGAATTTCATTTTTGCTGTATTTCATTTCAAGCTGCATCGTGTAGAGGGCTTCTTTCGCCTTGCGCGTCCAGGTCTTCTCATGGGTCAGGTAGAGATTACGAGCAAGCTGCTGGGTTAAGGTACTCGCCCCCTGCGTGCGGTCCCCGGACTCCAGGTTGGCAAGAACAGCGCGTCCCATGCCTCTTATATCAAAGCCGGAGTGATCGTAGAATTTACGGTCCTCCACAGCGAGAGTAGCCTGAATAAGGAGCGGCGAAATTTGACTGAGTCTTACGGGATCCCGGCTTCGGCCGTCTGTGGTAAAGGTAGTCAGCACATTCCCCCGGGAGTCGAGCAGCTTGGAGCGGATATCGTCAGCGATCGGCGGAAGATCCTTTTGATACAGGTAACCCAGCAGCGCGCAGGCTGCCAGCACAAATAGCACGCTCATCACAGCCAACAGCCGGAACAGCCGGCGGAAGCGGTGTTTAGGTTTTGGAGGTGTTGCAGGTTCGCGCGGCATGGCATCGGGCTCCTTCCTTTTTTGCGTACAACTTGTCAATTCTCATTATGGGAAAGGAAGAGCTTGGATATTCATAAGGCTACAAGGGCTTTTCAGAAAAGAACAACGTTTTCTGCACTACAGAATAAGGTGGTAACCAAATTGTTTTCATTTTGTGACTTTATCCAGGTAGAAAGAAGAGAGATTGGACAGTATAACAGAGTAGTGTCAAGTAGTATCTATTAGAGAAGACAAATCGTTCAGGAGGTGTCATTATGAATTGGAATAAAATGCTGCATCAGGGGAAGCTGACTCTCCTATCCGCAGTTCTGGTGGCGGTTTCTGCTTGGGGAATGCACGCTTCTCCATCACAGGCAGCCTCTGCGGCAACAGCTGTACCGGCTTGTGGCACCGGTGATCATGGATTGCTGAAAGAACTGCAAGCACGGCATGCTGCATCAGAAGAAACCCCGCTGAGTTTCTCGGATCTGCAATTTCTGAGTGCCGATACAGGAAGGGCAGCGGGTAGCGGCTTTATGATTGGAACCTCGGACGGGGGCTGTCATTTTCAGGAGATTTACCAAGGGCAGTGGAACTTCAGGCAGATTGACTTTCCGAATAATGTCCAGGGCTGGGCATTGGCTTCCGTGAAGGATACAGCGGCAACCTACCTCATTGCCACCACGAATGGCGGTTCTACCTGGACCCGGATAGGGAATACGGCAACGGATTTTGAAAGAATTGACTTTAAGGATAGTAAGCGGGGCTTCGGCTACAGCCGGAATGCTACCTCCTACACCACAGACGGAGGACGTACCTGGAGTCTGATCCGCACTCCGGCCAACACACGCAGCGCGGAATTTACCAGCCGTGACAAGGGTTATGCACTTGTGATAGCACCAGGGGCCGGCTACCGTGTCATGAAGACTTCGAATGGCGGTTCCACTTGGTCTCTCTCACTGCAATCGGCTTTTGCTTATCCTGAGTCCGGGAGAATCTATGCGAGCGGTGATCAGGTGTACGCTTTGCTGTATGGCGGAACAGGGATGTCGCAGACCTCATACTCACTCTATGCCAGCAGCAATAAGGGCGGAAGCTGGAAACGTGTGATTGCCCAGGATTCTGCCGGGGGTGGACCTGCACCAGGCAGCGGGGCAGCACAGCTTCGGTCCGGACCTGCCTCCGGCAAGCCGGGTAATATGCAGCTTATAGGCAGCAGCGCTGCCTTTCTGGTCGGCTTCTCGCCTGCCGGCGAAAAAGTAGCCGTAGGCCGTTCCTATAAAGGCGGCAAGGCGTGGACTAATCTTCCGGCTATTCCTGGCTATGAGGGGATGATCTCCTTCACAGGTCTTAAGGAAGGATGGATGGCTGTCCGCGGGCAGAATACTTCCTCCTTATACAGCACCGGTGACGGCGGATCGACATGGAAGCTGAAATTCGTTTTTAAGGGGACCGAGCAATAAGCTTAGATGCATATCCATTGGAATAAAGTGACGTAAGAGATCGGCCCGTACTGAACAGGCAGGAGCGGCTCCATCATCGGAGCTGCTTTTTTGCGTGCAGCCAACCGGATAAAACAACAAGGCATAGAGGCGCAGCATGCGCTTCAGGTGTGATTTTGCGAACCAATATGGTAAAATTTTAGATACTTTACGAATGAACCCTATTCCATGCTTAGGAGGACTGCGGCTGTGTCCATTCGCGTATCTGCCATACAATATCATTTACATACCATTTCCTCCTTTGAGGAGTTTGCCGCCCAGTGCGAGCATTATATAAAAACGGCTGAGGAGTTCGGCACCGAGTTCATCCTGTTCCCCGAATTTTTGACGACACAGTTGATGTCCATTGGCGATGAACGGGGGAATGCCCTTAGCATAGAAGATCTGCCGCAATTTACGGACCGTTACCGGGAGATGTTCTGCGGGTATGCCCAGAAATATGCTGTGCATATCATTGGCGGGACCCATGTGCTACGTAGAAACGACAAGCTCTATAATGTGGCTCATCTCTTTTATCCGGATGGAAGAATTGCCGAGCAGGCGAAGCTGCATATCACACCGGCTGAAGTCGAGGGCTGGAATATGGGCGCGGGGGAAGGGTTGGAGGTGTTCCAGACGGATAAAGGAACCATCGCCATGCTGACCTGCTACGATATCGAATTTCCGGAGATTGTGCGCATGGCCCGGGCTAAGGGTGCGGATGTCATCTTTTGCCCTTCCTGCACGGATGACCGCCATGGTTTTCACCGGGTAAGATACACCAGTCATGCCCGTGCCATTGAAAATCAAATCTATGTCGTGCTGACAGGCACCGTAGGCTCGCTGCCTACCGTAGACCTGATGCGGGCGAACTTTGGCCAGGCTGCGGTGATAACGCCCAATGATATTCCGTTTCCTCCCAGGGGTCTGTTGGCCGAGGGTGAAATTAACGATGATATGATTATCACCGCCGATCTGGATCTAGAGCTGCTCTACAGGGTTCGTGAACGCGGGTCGGTGACCACTTGGCGGGACCGCCGAACGGATCTGTATACGGACTGGACGTAAGGAGGACGAAGAGGCATGTATAACAAGAGCTTTTACGCTTTCGACGGTAAAATCCCAGTGCCTGCGGTGCTCCGCAGCTACACGGAAGCCGATTTTGCGGAGCTGATTACCATTCAGTCCGAAGCCTTTCCGCCTCCCTACCCTGCTGAACTATGGTGGAACCGGGAGCAGCTGTTGAATCATGTGACGCTTTTTCCGGAGGGGGCGCTATGTGTGGAGGTGAACGGGGAACTGGCAGGGTCGGTAACCGGACTGAAAATTCATTTTGACGCTGAGGTCCCGGCGCTCCATCATACCTGGTCAGAGGTTACAGCAGATGGATATATTACTACCCACCAGCCGGGCGGGAACACGCTCTATATTGCCGATCTGTGCGTCCGCCCCAAACACCGCAAGCTGGGGCTGGGCAAAGAGCTGGTACAGTCGTTGTATCATGTTGTGGTGGAGCAGAGGCTGGAGCGGCTGCTGGGAGCGGGCCGTATGCCAGGCTATCATCTTCAAGCCTCCAGGATGTCTGCGGAGGAGTATTTGGAAGGAGTGACAGCCGGCAAATGGTCTGATCCGGTGCTCACCTTTCTGCTGCGCTGCGGGCGGTCCCCGGTGGGAGTGGTGGCTGATTACCTGAAAGATGAAGAGTCGGGCAACTACGCTGCGCTCATGGAGTGGCGTAATCCTTTTCTATAATAAGTAAGGAAACATCTTTATCAGAATCGGAGGAAATCCTTGAGTATGGAATATACAAGAATTACGAGTGTCGCGGATCCTTTGTTCAGACAAGTACATCATCTGCTGTCAGAAGTGTTTCCCCCTGAGGAAGTTCTTGAATTCAGCTTGTGGAAGGAACCTCTGGAAGATCCCGGCATCCGTGTATTTGCTGCTGTGCATGATGGCGCTGTTGTGGGCACTACGGAATACCGCTACTACACCGACTGGAATGTGGCGATGACCGATTTCACTATCATTGGCCGGGAGGGCCTGGGGATAGGGCGCTTTCTGGCTCAGAGCCGCCTGAAAGACTTGAAGAAGCTGGCAGCAGGCAATGGTAAAGAGCTATTTGGCATGTTTGCCGAGATTTACGATCCTTACCGGGTGGAGTATGCATTTGGGGGCATCAAGCCTATGGACCCGTTTGTCCGCAGGGAGGTGCTGTCGCATCTGGGGTACAAGCGGATGGATTTCCCGTACGTTCATCCCTCCTGGCAGGGTGACGGGGAGGCGGTGTCGGGTCTTGACCTGTGCTTTATACCCGGGAATGAGGATTTGGGGCAGGTCAAGGCTTCTTTGGTTGCGGACTTTCTGACCCGTTATTATGCAGTACTTGCCGATAAGCCGGAAGCCTGGACGTCTATGGTAGAGGGGCTGAAGAGCAGGGATACGGTGTCGCTGCTGCCTTTGTGACCCTGGACTTCATCTGCTAAAAGCGGCATGGATCAAGAAATCCGGAGACAACAGCTCCCGGAAGTCCAAATTAGCGATTGAATTGCCCTCCCGATCTGGATATAGTGTACAATGGGAAAGCGAATATGCCTTAGATTATATAAGTGTGAATAAGCGAGGAACGTGTGATGACTGAAGTGCAGCAAGGCAAATACGGCGTTTCCGTAACGCTTACGAGTGCGCAGGGCGGGGAACGGAATGTGGTGCACGCCTCCGGTGAAGCTATTGCCAGAGGAAATCAGCTGTATATCCGTTATGAAGAAACGCAGACAGGCCCCAAGGGTGAGCCAGTTTCTGTCCGAACCACTTTGAAGATTTCAGACAGTGAACTGAAGCTGATTCGACACGGCGGTGTCCAGTCGGAGCAGTCCTTTGTTCCGGGACAACGCCGGCCAGGATTCTACCGCTCGCCATATACACAGTTTAATCTCTCCACAGCCACCCGGAAACTGGATATGAAGCGTGAGGGAAGATCGCTTGCGGTTTCGTGGGAATATGATCTTTACGTATACGGGGAATTATCGGGACAGTTCGCTATAAGTTTGCATATACAGGAGGAACTACAATCATGACACATAGTCAAAATCCGCTTCAGTTAGCCAATGAACGGGTGAAGGAAGCGATCGCTGGCGCCATTGTCGCCGCTGGCCTGGTCACCAGAGAGGAAATTCCGGCCGTCGTACTGGAAGTACCCAAGGACAAAGCCCACGGGGACCTGGCCACCAATGCTGCGATGCAGCTAACCAAGATTGCCAAGCGCAATCCACGGCAGATTGCTGAAGCGATCATTGAGCACCTGGATAAGGGCAATGCTTCTATTGAAAAAGCAGAAATCGCTGGACCGGGCTTCATCAACTTTACGTTGTCAAAAAGCTACCTCTACCCGGTAATCGCCCTCGTGGCTGAACAGGGTGAGGACTATGGCCGCATTAATGCAGGCCAGGGGCAGAAGGTCGAGATGGAATTTGTCAGCGCGAATCCTACCGGCAGTCTGCATCTGGGACATGCCCGCGGGGCTGCTGTTGGTGATGCGCTGTGCAACGTGCTGGATTTTGCCGGCTACCAGGTAACCCGCGAGTATTACATTAATGATGCCGGGAACCAGGTTCAGAACCTGTGCAAATCCATCGAAACCCGTTATCTTCAGGAGCTGGGCCAGCCGGCGGAAATGCCGGAAGACGGCTACCATGGCGAGGACATCAAGGGTTTTGCCAAAGAGCTGGTGGCTGAAAAGGGCGACGAGCTGCTGTCCATGACACCAGGCGACCGCGCAGCCTTCTTTCGTACCTATGGTCTTACCAAGGAGCTGGATAAAATCAAACGCGACCTTAACCGGTTCCGCGTGGGCTTCGATATCTGGTTCAGTGAGACCTCTCTGTACGAGAACGGTGAAGTGCTACGTTCCCTGGACGAGCTGCGCGAGCGTGGTGAAGTCTACGAACAGGACGGGGCGACCTGGCTGCAAACGACGAAATATGGTGATGACAAGGACCGCGTATTGATCAAGAACGACGGAACCTATACCTATCTGACCCCGGATATCGCTTATCACAGCGACAAATATGGCCGGGGCTATGACAAAATGATCAACATTTGGGGTGCCGATCACCACGGTTATATTCCCCGGATGAAGGCAGCCATGTCTGCGCTTGGTAATGATCCGGAGAAGCTGGTCGTGTTGATTGCCCAAATGGTCAGCCTCTTCCAGAACGGTGAAAAGGTCAAAATGTCTAAGCGTACCGGCAAAGCGGTGACGATGGAAGACCTGATGGACGAAGTCGGAATCGATGCCATCCGTTATTTCTTCACCATGCGCAGCATGGATTCACATCTGGACTTCGATATGGATCTGGCGATTTCCACTTCCAACGAGAACCCTGTATTCTATGTGCAGTATGCGCATGCGCGGATCTGCAGTATTTTCCGCCAGGCTGAGGAGCAAGGAATTGTATTGCCTGATTTTGCCGAAATCGACTACGCCAAGCTGACCGCTGCACATGAATATGATCTTCTTCGCAAAATCGGCGAATTGCCGGCGGAGATCGAGATAGCTGCCAGCAGCTATGCGCCGCATCGCCTGATCCGTTACGTATACGATCTGGCTTCGCTGTTCCACAGCTACTACAAAGCGGAGCGCGTCATCACCGAGGATGCCGCCCAGACCGTAGCCCGCCTTGCTCTGCTGGGCGCGGCACGGACCACAATCGCCAACGTGCTTCGTCTCGTTGGTGTAACCGCACCGGACCGGATGTAACGGTCCAGCTCAAGCAAAAGCTCCGCCCCCGTACAATTTGGCGGCGGAGCTTTTGCTATGCTTACTGACTAAGGGAATGTGATTGATCTACGCAACTCATTCCTACTGCTCAAGCGGGCCTAAGTCAGCTGGGAGTGCCAGGGCAACTCCCGGCAAGCGGTGCGCCCGTGGCCCGCCCAAGGCCTACCCGTGGCCCTAGCGGGCCACGGGGCCGCCGCCCCTACGCCTTCGCGGCGGTAGCCCGCTTCGCCCGTGCGCCTGCCCGCAGCAGGCGCAGGGCATCGGCCGCCCCGCCGCCTAAGGCCGCGCGGCGCTGGCCTTTGCGCAGCCGCACCGGAGAAGCCGTGCGGCGCAGGAGCAGCTTCAGCTCCCGTGGCGAGAGGCCCGGGCGCAGTGCGAGCAGCAAAGCGGCGGCTCCCGTGACATGCGAGGTCGCCATGGAGGTGCCGCTCATCTCTTTATAGCCCTCCTTCAGCCAGCAGGAGGGCACGCCCTCGCCGGGTCCGTATACATCGATATACGGACCCCGGTTGCTGAAGGCCGCGACGCGGTGCCTCCGGTCAAGGGCGCCGACGGCGATCGTCTCGGGGTAGCGGGCGGGATAGTCCCCGCCGCGTTTGCCGTCGTTGCCGGAGGAAGCAATGATGGCGATCCCGGCCCGGTAGGCCTTGATCACCACATCGTGAAGGGCTTTACTTCTCGTTTTCATGCCGAAGCTCATATTAATGATATCGATCTTGTTCTGCACGCACCAGTCGATGCCGAGTACAATGTCCGACACATAGGCCGAGCCGCTGTGGTCAAAAGCCTTGACCGGGTACAGCTGTGCCCTCGGTGCTACGCCCATCATGCCGCGGGTGCCGCCGGCTGCCGCCAGCGTACCGGCGATATGGGTGCCATGACCATTATCGTCGAGCGGCAGCATGCCGCGGTGCAGCAAATTCACGCCGGAAGCCAGCGAATGCCTAAGATCCGGGTGCCGGTAATCGGCACCTGTATCAATCACTCCGATCTTTACATGAACTCCGGTCGAACGGGACCACGCCTGCGGAGCATGAATGGCTCTGACGCCCCATGGCATCAACGCAGTCCCTGATTTTTCAGGGGCCACCGCGTGGACCTGTATCCGGGAATCCTCTTCGATGCTTAGAGAATCTTCATATTTATAGAGCAGCTTCCCCGCTCCTGCGGCGGGCACAACAAATGCCCGGATTAATGGGGATATTTGTACTTGCCGCAATTCCGGTTTCTTTGCTTTCAGTGCTTTCCACTCTGACAGCGCTCCGGCATACTGGCGGGCATCATTGAAGGTGACAATGCGCCGCTCGGCATTTTTGGGGGCAGCCGATATCTCACCAAGCAGCATCTGCCAAAATCCGTAGTAATCCATAAGTTACGCCGTCCCCTCCTCGGTGCCGTGCTGCCATATTGTATGAGGGGAGGCAGACGTCCGAATGGGAACTTGCCCTTTTTTAGCGAAATAGGCTGCCCATCGTGTCAAAAAGCGGAGCTTTACATAAAATAAACAGAAGAGAGCGCGAGTTCTCTTTGCAACATCCCGTAAGGAGCCGATCCTTGGCGTGGATACAGTCATGCGCGGAGGAACTTCCTCCGCCTTTTTTGCGTTAGTGGATGAACAGGTTTCAGAGCAGGTCCGGGAATACATCATTCAGCCGGATGGTTTTGACTTGCAATTTGCTGCCAAATAGGTTTTACTTAGTTTTGTTAATGGATATTATGAAATAGAAATTAACGGTAATGTGAACAATGCGTGAGAGGAAGTGTCCTTTAGTGAGTACGCCACTCAATTTAAAGCTGGACCCTGAGAAAATAAAAGAAATGCCGATGGTAGACCTGGCTTTCCTGGTACTCAAAGCAGCCAATACGCCTTACTACTACCGTGATCTGATGGTTGAGGTTGCCAGTTTGCGCGGTATGACCGATCAAGAAAGCCAAGATACTATTGCCCAGTTATATACCGAGATTAATATTGACGGGCGTTTTGCCTGTGTTGGAACCAACCTGTGGGGGCTGAAACGCTGGTACCCTCTGGAACGCTCTGACGATCCAGTCGGCAATACCAAACGCGTGCGTATCATCAACGATGAGGATGACGATTTGGAAGACGATGATTTCGCCGAAGAAGAAGAGAACTACGCTGCGGAGGAAGAGGATTTCGATGCTATCGACGAAGATCGCGACGACCTCTATTCCGACGACGACAGCGAAGAAGAAGTCGACGAAGATGTTGTTATCGATGAAGACGACATTGACGAAGATGAGGTTGACGATGAAGATTCCGAAGACGGCGAAGCAGAAGATGCCGATGATGAGGATGAGGACGAGAATTATTAAAGTAGTATACGTGTGCGCGTAATTCCTCCCTTGACATGGGTGGGACCGTCAGAGTAAACTATTGCATGGGCTTATAATGGAAGTTAATAATGTTTTCTAAAATAAAAAGTGCCCCGGGTCTACGGGTGTCACTTTTTTGTTTTTTTAAAAGATAGAACTCATATGTTTCACGTTATTAATTATCCTATTCTTTCTATAGAAACGGATGGTTTTTTCCGGGATTCATTGGAGAAGTAACTTTTTGGGTTCCCCGTTTTGATAATGGAAAAAAGGGTTACGATAAACACCAAGCGTGCCTGAATTCCTGGACTTTATTTAGGAGGGTTATACAGTGACAAAGTATATTTTTGTAACGGGGGGCGTTGTGTCTTCCCTGGGCAAAGGCATTACCGCCGCTTCTTTGGGCAGGCTGCTCAAGAACAGAGGATTGAAGGTGACTATTCAGAAGTTCGATCCCTACATTAACGTAGACCCTGGAACCATGAGCCCTTATCAGCATGGCGAAGTGTTTGTAACTGATGATGGAGCGGAAACGGACCTGGACCTTGGACACTATGAACGGTTTATTGACATCAATCTCTCGAAGAACAGCAATGTTACAACCGGTAAGATTTATTCTTCGGTCATCAGCAAAGAGCGGCGCGGGGAATACTTGGGCGGAACCGTTCAAGTCATCCCGCATATCACGAACGAAATTAAAGAGCGCGTATTCCGCGCAGGCCGTGAGACAGGATCAGATGTGGTCATTACTGAAATCGGCGGTACCGTCGGCGATATAGAGAGCCTGCCGTTTCTGGAAGCAATCCGTCAGATCAAAAGTGATATCGGCCGTGAAAATGTGATGTACATCCACGTAACCCTGATTCCTTATATCAAGGCAGCGGGTGAAGTGAAAACGAAACCGACCCAGCATAGCGTAAAAGAACTGCGCAGCATCGGAATTCAGCCAAATGTCATTGTATGCCGTACGGAATATGCGCTTTCCGATGACATGAAGGCCAAGATCGCCCTGTTCTGTGATATCGATGCCAATGCCGTAGTAGAATGCCGCGATGCCTCGACACTGTATGAGGTTCCGCTGAACCTGCGCGATGAAGGCTTGGACGAGATTGTTGTTAATCACCTGAAGCTGACCACTCCTGCGCCGGATATGCGTGAGTGGGAGAGCATGCTTAGCCGGATTCAGCAGCTTGAGCGCACGGTTGAAATTGCCATTGTCGGCAAGTATGTAGCACTGCATGATGCTTATTTAAGTGTAGTGGAGTCGCTGTCCCATGCCGGCTTTGCTGCGAATGCCGAAGTGAAGATCCGCTGGGTCGATGCTGAACAGGTTACTGACGAGAATGTAGATGAACTGCTGGGAGGCATTGGCGGAATACTCGTTCCAGGTGGTTTTGGCGACCGGGGAATCGAAGGTAAGATTTCCGCCATTCGTTATGCCCGTGAACAATCTATTCCTTTCTTCGGCATCTGCCTGGGAATGCAGGTTTCCGTGATCGAATATGGCCGTTCCATTCTGGGACTGGCTGGCGCGAATAGCTCGGAGATCGATCCGTCTACACAGCATCCGCTCATTGACCTGCTGCCGGAGCAGAAGGATATCGAAGATATGGGCGGGACCATGCGTCTTGGCCTTTACCCATGTAAGCTTCTTCCTGAATCACTGGCAATGTCCTGCTACGATGATGAATTGGTATATGAGCGTCACCGTCACCGGTATGAATTCAACAATGCTTACCGTGATGAAATCGAAAAAGCCGGCCTCGTGATCTCCGGTACCTCTCCGGACGGACGTCTGGTAGAGATCGTCGAGCTCCCGGGCCATCCATGGTTCCTGTCGGTGCAGTTCCATCCGGAGTTCACCTCCCGTCCGAACCGTCCGCAGCCGCTTTTCCGCGAATTTGTCAAAGCATCACTGACTCACTCCGAACAACTTTAATTTCTTATAAGAAGGCCTTTATAGGGCCCAGATGAGCCTCCGTATGGAGGCTTTCTTTGATTGACACCGCCTAATTTGAAAAGCATAAATTGTCTACACAGCGCAGTCTGGTTATAGGCCATAAAATGACATAGATTTACGCATTTTAACCAATTAGCAGGATTTTGGCTGTTGGGAACGAATAATAGGTTTCGTATAGACTTTTTAGGTTAAGGGGCCATTAGCTGTATGAGTGCGCGGTATGGACAATCTGCTTCAAATTCTGGGAGGGTATGGTATGGAAAAGAAAAAAGTGTTAATTGTTGATGATCAGAACGGAATCCGGATTCTCCTCATGGAAGTATTTAATAGCGAAGGGTATACCACATTTCAAGCAGCTAACGGAAAGTTGGCATTGGACATTGTCAGCAGCGAATCCCCCGATTTAGTCTTGCTGGATATGAAAATTCCAGGAATGGACGGACTTGAGATCCTGAAGCATCTGAAGGAGATCAATCCTGCGATCAAGGTTATTATGATGACAGCCTACGGTGAACTGGATATGATTAAAGAAGCAACCAAACTGGGGGCACTGATGCATTTTACGAAGCCGTTTGACATCGATGAGATGCGGGTAGCCGTAAATATGCATCTTAACAATAAGTCGATAGACCAGTACAGCTAACCTGGGAATCTGCAGTTTGGGAATGTGGGGTTATGGATACGCTAGAAAGGAACAGTCTGCCCGGACTTTGGGTTGGCCTGATATCGTCCCACCGGGACATTTTTTTGTGTATCCTATTTAGTATTTAACACAGGATGTGCTATAATAGGCCTGTATGTGATGTCGGCTTATATAAGCAACCAAACATTCTTAGGAGGATTGAAACCATGCCATTAGTATCTATGACAGACATGTTAACCAAAGCACTTGAAGGAAAATATGCAGTCGGCCAGTTCAACATCAATAACTTGGAGTGGACACAAGCGATTCTTGGTGCAGCAGAAGAAGAAAAGGCACCAGTAATCCTTGGCGTATCTGAAGGCGCAGCTCGTCACATGGGCGGCTTTTACACAGTAGTTAAGATGGTTGAAGGTCTTGTTCATGACATGAAAATCACCGTTCCTGTTGCTATTCACCTGGATCACGGTTCAAGCTTTGACAAATGTAAAGACGCAATCGACGCCGGATTTACATCCGTAATGATCGATGGTTCCCACCACCCAATCAGCGAGAACATTGAAATGACCAAAAAAGTCGTTGAATATGCTCATGCTAAAGGTGTTTCTGTAGAAGCAGAAGTAGGAACTGTAGGCGGACAGGAAGACGACGTAATCGGCGGCATTCAATATGCAGACCTTAACGAATGTGTAAGCCTTGTTAAAGAAACTGGCGTTGACACTTTGGCTCCTGCACTTGGTTCCGTACACGGTCCTTACCATGGTGAGCCTAACCTCGGATTCAAAGAAATGGAAGAAATCCGCGATGCAGTTAAGCTTCCGCTCGTTCTTCACGGCGGTACTGGTATTCCTGAGCATGACATCAAGAAATCCATCTCCCTGGGTACTTCCAAAATCAACGTGAACACTGAGAACCAAATCGCATTTGCTAAGGTTGTTCGCGAAGTACTGGCTGCTAAACCGGATGCTTATGATCCTCGTGTATTCATCGCACCAGGCCGCGAAGCTATCAAACAAACCGTTATCGGCAAAATCCGTGAGTTCGGTTCCAGCAACAAAGCCTAATATATGTATGACGCAAATGGACAGGCTCTGTAGAGCTGTCTTTAAGCTGAATAGTCGTGATATGGAAAGCACCGCCTAGCCGGTGTCTTTCCGTTTAATATAAGGAGTTATTTACCTATGGTGGTAACCAGTCCTTGTATTTACTGTTGAAACGGGTGCCGTCCTTGTTGTAAGGGCGGCGCATCCGTTTCTAATCGTTATAATTAAGCTTAGCCACAGCAGGTATTGCCAGGGCAAGCTGCAATACACGTAGGGGGAACCGGATAAATTTATGGAAAAATTAATGATTGGCGGTGGACGTCCTTTAGAAGGCGTCGTGACCATCAGTGGAGCGAAGAATAGCGCAATTGCGCTTATCCCTGCGGCGATCTTGGCCGAGTCTGAAGTTGTTCTGGATAACTTGCCGTCCCTTAGTGATGTAGCTGTATATTCCGAAATTCTGGAAGAGCTTGGAGCCACAGTCTCCTGGACAGGCAGCCAGATGAGAATTAATCCCTCCCGTATCGTATCCATCCCAATGCCTAACGGACCAGTTAAGAAACTCCGGGCTTCATACTACATGATGGGAGCGCTCCTTGGAAGGTTCAAGGAAGCGACAATTGGTCTTCCTGGCGGCTGCAATTTTGAGCCTCGTCCAATTGACCAGCACATTAAGGGCTTTGAAGCGCTAGGTGCGACTGTGACCAATGATCATGGCTCTATTCATCTGTATGCCAAAGAACTGCGCGGTGCCAAAATTTATTTAGACGTATCTAGCGTAGGTGCCACTATTAACATCATGCTTGCGGCTTCACGTGCCAAGGGCTCAACAATCATCGAAAATGCGGCTAAAGAGCCTGAGATTATAGATGTAGCTACTCTCCTGAACTCCATGGGCGCTGTTATAAAAGGCGCTGGTACCGAAACGATCCGGATCGAAGGTGTTACGGAAATGCATGGTTGCCGTCACTCCATCATACCCGATCGTATTCAAGCTGGAACATATATGATTGCTGCTGCGGCTACGCGCGGCAATGTATTGATAGATAATGTAATTCCCAAGCATTTGGAGGCACTCACGGCCAAGTTGCTTGAGATGGGCGTAGATATCGAAGAACTGGATGAGAGTATCCGCGTCATCGGCAAAGCTAAATACGAGCATGCTGATGTCAAAGCACTGATATACCCCGGTTTTGCCACCGATTTGCAATCTCCAATGACGAGTATGCTTACCCAGGCAGAAGGCGTTAGTGTACTCAGCGATTTTGTATACAGCAACCGATTTAAGCATGTGCCTGAACTGGTGCGAATGGGCGCCAAAATCCGTGTGGAAGGCCGTTCTGCCATCATTGAAGGAAGTAAGCTGAATGCTGCGAAGGTCAAGGCTGCCGATCTGCGTGCAGGTGCAGCACTTGTGATTGCCGGCCTGACGGTAGAAGAAGGAATTACTGAGGTCACGGGTGTGGAGTATATAGACCGTGGTTACGACAATTTAGTTAGCAATTTGCGTAATTTGGGAGCCAAAGTATGGCGTGAAAACGAATAAATCAGGTTTAACCGATGTCCTGGAAGAGGTGTTTTTTGCTCTCGAACTGCATATCCTCTTCCAGAATGGGTAATGCTATCCTAATAAGCAATTTAATAGACTCCTATTTTTTGCTGGTTAACCTGCTAGAAGAACTTATCATAAAAATTGAATAGGTGGTTATTACATGGATCTTCAAATTTCCGATTTGGAAGAAATGAAGCTGACCGATTTGTATAAACTGGCGAAAAAATACCAGATTCCATACTACGGGACGCTTAAAAAGCGGGAACTGATTTTTGCCATCCTCCGGGCGCAGGCAGAACAGAGCGGGCTCATGTTTATGGAAGGCGTTCTCGAGATTTTACCGGAAGGCTATGGTTTCCTTAGGCCGATCAATTATTTGCCCAGCGCGGAAGACATTTATATTTCAGCTTCGCAGATCCGCAAGTTTGACCTCAGAAGCGGCGACCTTGTATCGGGCAAATGCCGAACACCTAAAGAGAATGAACGCTACTTCGGATTGCTTCAAGTCAATGCCGTCAACGGCGAGAATCCTGCCAGTGCAGCAGAGCGTTTGCATTTCCCGGCGCTAACACCTCTTTATCCGCAAGATAAGCTGCCACTTGAAACATCCCCTACACACTTGTCCACACGAATAATGGATTTGCTTGCTCCTGTTGGCCTGGGGCAGCGCGGTTTGATTGTAGCACCTCCCAAAGCAGGGAAAACGCTCCTCTTAAAAGAAATTGCCAACAGCATTTCCACTAACAATCCTGAAATTGCCCTGTTCGTACTGCTCATTGATGAACGTCCCGAGGAAGTAACGGATATGCAGCGTTCCGTGAAGGGCGAAGTTGTGGCGTCTACGTTTGATGAACTTCCAGAGAATCATATCAAAGTAGCTGAACTTGTATTGCAGCGGGCTTTGCGGTTAGTAGAGCATAAGAAGGATGTTGTTATTTTGCTGGACAGTATTACCCGGCTAGCGCGTGCCTACAATCTGGTTGTCCCCCCGTCCGGACGTACACTGAGTGGCGGGATTGATCCGGCCGCGTTCCATCGTCCCAAGCGTTTTTTCGGGTCAGCGCGGAATGTGGAGGAAGGCGGAAGCTTGACTATACTTGCCACAGCGCTTATTGATACAGGATCGCGTATGGATGATATCATTTATGAAGAATTTAAAGGTACAGGGAACATGGAGCTTCACTTGGACCGTAAGCTGGCAGAGCGCCGTATTTTCCCGGCCATCGATATACGCCGTTCCGGCACACGCCGCGAAGAGGTGCTGCTGAGCAAGGAAGAGCTGGATACCATTTGGGCAATTCGTAAGAATATGAACGAATCGTATGACTTTGTTGAAGGCTTCCTAAAAAAGCTGCGTGACAGCAAGACAAATGCTGAATTCCTGGCGTCCTTTGACGTTGCCGGAAACAAAGAGTCCTCATCACCAAGCGGAACAGCCAGCAATGGAGGTACCTCGAACAGCGGCTCATCCGCACGCCGTACCACCCGGCCGAAGACACCGTCTGTTCCTACCACCTAAGAAACGATAATAAGGAGACTAACATGTATTTGGTATATGCCGACGGGCAAGGAAACGTATATGATCATCCCGAGCTGTATGGGCTGGCCCGCAGCGGGGATATGATTGTTGAGATGCTAGAGGAAGAATTAATACCGCTGCCGGAGGGTGCTACCCTGGTAGGTCTGCCTAACACGCGGGCGGTAGGTATGAACCCTGAGACGGGTGAGATGCTGCCGCTTCCGGAAGGCTCACAAGCTGTCGGGGCCTTGCTTCCGCAAGGCTTTACCCGTTTGTGTCTTCCTGGGTATGTCAAGACAGACAAGTCGTATAAGCTTCCACTCTTCGGTTATTCAGCAGTAGTGTGGAAAGATGGCAGCTTCTATGTGGCCGCCGATCTTACGGATGACCCGGAGCAGTGGAATCCGCTTAATTGTGATCGGGAAGATGTAGAGGTGGGAGTAGGCAGTTTAACCGCCAAGTACCCGGAGAACCGTCTATACGATCATCTCTCCAATTGTGCGCTGGGCTACGAATGCCTGACCTCTTCTAACACCTTTCTGGGACGCTGGGAGGGGGCGGTTCCTGTCTCCTATTCGTGCAATGCCGGATGCTTCGGTTGTATCTCCGAACAGCCCGACGACAGCGGCTTTGTATCCCCTCAGACACGAATGAATTTCCGTCCCACGGTGAATGAGATTTCAGAGGTTATGCTGGAGCATCTAAAAACACCCCAGTCCATTATCAGCTTCGGTCAGGGCTGTGAAGGGGAACCATCCACACAGGCGAAGCTCATTATTGAGTCTATTCGTGAGGTGCGTTCCATTACAGATATGGGTTATATCAACATCAATACTAACGCCGGCTTAAGCGATCATATCCGCGGTATAGTTGATGCTGGACTGGATTTAATGCGTGTCAGCACAATAAGTGCACTGGATGACCATTATAATGCCTATTACAAGCCGCGCGGCTATACGCTGGCAAATGTGGAGAAATCTTTGAAATACGCAGCTTCACAAGGTGTGTATACATCGATCAATTATTTGATCTTCCCGGGGGTTACCGACCGTGAGGAGGAGATTGAAGCGATGGTGGAATTCGTTAGACGTACAGATCTGAAGCTGATCCAAATGCGCAACCTTAATATTGATCCTGAGAGCTATTTGGAATTAATTCCACCGGCTCAAGGTGAGGTACTGGGAATGAAGACGATGCTGGAGATCTTCCGTGAGGAACTTCCTGGTGTTGTTATAGGTTCATATACACATGTACCGCCGGCGGACTTGGCCCGGGCCAAGCAGCGGCGTGTGCAAATATAACCGCAAACAACCAGGAACTAGACATATTGCAGAGCCAGGCCTTTCGTGCTAAAATACCGCTTAGATATTTTATTAACTCTAGGTCCGCATGAGGCCTAGGGCACGAGAGGTGAGGTTTATATGCAATCCGTTATTCAACCTAAGTACAATGTAACCAAGGTAACCTGTGCATGTGGCAATACATTCGAAGCCGGTTCTGTGAAATCAGAGCTGCGCGTCGAAATTTGCTCCAGCTGCCACCCGTTCTATACAGGTAAGCAGAAGTTCATGGATGCCGGTGGCCGTGTTGATAAATTCAAGAAAAAGTATGGCATCTAATGGAGTAACCACATAGGCGGTTATGGATTAGTCCAGCCCCCGGACATGGCGTCCGGGGGCTTCTCCTTTATTTGGAGTTTCATCTGGAGTTGATTTTTGTCCGGGTGTAAGCTATACTTATCTTCGCCGTGCTAGACGGGGAGGTAGCGGTGCCCTGTAACTCGCAATCCGCTGTAGCGAGGTTGAATTCCTGTTAGAGGTGCTGTCGATGTGAGGCCTTGGTTCCTACGGGCTGTGTTGACGGTTGGGTCCTCCGCAATGAGTGCTTATGAACCTGGTCAGGTCCGGAAGGAAGCAGCCATAAGTAAGTTTACTCTTGTGCCGGAGGGTGGCCTAGCCCGAGCAGTGTTGTAGGGTTGCCGCTTGGATCGCAGCCATCAATAACAGGTGCACGGTTTAACATATTGTCCATTACAGTATCTTTGCCACAAGCAAAGATGCTTTTTTGTTTTTGGTCAAAGTCTAGTGGATATAGTATAATAAATTAGCGACAAATGCCGAAAGCGGCAGCCTAAGAGAGGGTAATGCATAGTGGAACATATCGCGCTGTATCGTGCCTGGCGGCCGCAGTCGTTTCATGACATGGTAGGGCAACAGCACATAATTCAGACGCTGCAGAATGCAATTCGCGAACAGCGGGTTTCGCATGCCTACCTGTTCAGCGGACCGCGCGGGACCGGCAAGACAAGTGCCGCCAAGGTTCTCGCCAAAGCGGTCAATTGCGAACGCATCGAGGGTCCGGAACCCTGCAACGAGTGTCCCTCATGCCTGCGGATCACTGCGGGTAACGTCATGGATGTGCAGGAGATTGACGCAGCGTCAAATCGGGGCGTTGAGGAAATACGTGATCTCCGGGATAAGGTGAAATATGCACCTACCGAAGTTCGCCGCAAAGTGTATATCATTGATGAAGTGCATATGCTGACTACAGAGGCTTTTAATGCGCTGCTGAAGACACTGGAAGAACCGCCTCCCCATGTAATGTTTATTCTGGCGACGACAGAGCCTCATAAATTACCGGCAACGATTATTTCTCGCTGCCAGCGCTTTGATTTTCGCCGGGTGTCACTGGAGGAGCAGACAGCACACTTAGCAGTGATCTGCCAGAAGGAAGGTATTTCCGCAGACACAGATGCTCTGCAGTATATTGCCCGACTTTCCGATGGTGGAATGCGTGATGCGCTTAGTATACTGGACCAAATTTCATCCTTTACAGATGGCCAGGTTACCTATCAGCAGGTGTTAGGCATGACCGGGGGGATTCCTTCCGAACAGTTCGCTCGCCTGGCAACGGCCATTCTGGATGGGGATATGGGACTTCTTTTGGAGCTTGTTGAGCAGCTTATGCATGAGGGTAAGAGTGCTGATAAATGTCTGGAGAACCTGCTGTACTATTTCCGTGATTTGCTTATGATCAAGATGGTCCCAGGGGCCGATCAACTAACGGACCGGGTGCTGAATCCAGCAGAGTTCCGTGATATGGCGGCAGCATTTTCTAGGGACCGGCTCTTTCTGATCGTAGAGACACTAACCCGTTATCTGGGTGAAATGAAATATGCGACCCATCCGCAGACCTTGTTTGAAGTAGCGCTGATGAAGCTGTGCAGCCTGCAACAGCAGGAAGCTGATCCGCAAGAGGTCTCTCCGCATTCCTTTACTTCCGTTTCCAATCAAGCCGGCGGTAACGCTGCAGCCGTGGACTCTGGTGAATTGGAGCTACTCAAACGGCAGATTGCTGCCCTGGAGAAAAAGCTGGAGCTGGCTATGCAGTCTGGTGCCATTTCTGCTGGAGGGCGTGGTGAACAGGGGAATACGGGCAGACCGTCGGCCGCACAAGCGCCTGCACCACGAATATCTTCTCCTTCGAAGCTTCCACCCCAGTTAGATAAGTTTATTGCTGGGAAGGACAGTGCCGATTTTGCAGAAGTATATAAGAAATGGAGCGCTGTCTTGCAAGGGGTTAAGGAAGAGAAGGTGACGGTTCATGCATGGTTTGTCGACGGTGAGCCTGTGGCTGTTATGGAAGATGCAGTACTGGTAGCCTTTAAAAATACAATTCACCGCGACACCACTGAGAAGCCGGCTAACAGACAGGTGATTGAGAACGTATTTGCTGCCCGTTTGGGCAGACCTTACCGCCTCGTGACCATGCTGCTCCGGGACTGGAATGAAGCTGCGATGAAATCTGCTGCTCAGACCGGTACAGAGGAACTCCGGCTGGAGCATGAACACGAAACTCCGGACACCCGGACCGAACCATGGATTGACGAGGCGATCCAGCTCTTTGGGGAAGACCTTGTTGTCATAAAAGAGTAATTAACCTATTAGCGCTAAATGCGCATTCCAAAGGAGAGACGATGAATGAATAATATGAACCAAATGATGAAACAGGTCAAAAAAATGCAGGAGCAAATGCTCAAGGCACAAGAAGAGCTGGGCAGCAAAACTATTGAAGGATCTTCCGGTGGCGGTGTAGTAACCGTGCAGGTGAATGGACATAAGAAACTGTTGTCGATCCAGATCAAACCAGAAGCTGTTGATCCTGAAGATATCGAGATGCTGCAGGACCTTGTAATTACTGCTGTAAATGATGCTCTTACGCAAGTGGAAGAATTGGCTAATAACGACATGGGTAAATTCACTGGCGGGATGAAGATTCCTGGCCTGTTCTAAACCTTACTCCATCTGTCCAAAGGAGAACCGATATTTTGTATTATCCAGAACCGCTAGCCAAGCTGATCGAAGCTTTTACGCGTCTGCCCGGAATTGGCCCGAAGTCAGCCGCACGGCTGGCCTTTCATGTGCTCAATATGAAAGAAGACGAAGTTATTGATTTTGCCAAGGCGTTGGTCAGCGTCAAACGCAATCTTCATTATTGCTCGGTCTGCTGCAATATTACGGATACCGACCCTTGCCGGATCTGTCAGGACAAAACCAGGGATGCCTCGGTCATCTGTGTAGTCCAGGATTCCAAGGATCTTGTGGCTATTGAACGAACCAAGGAATTCGACGGTTATTACCACGTGCTGCAGGGTGCGATCTCTCCTATGGAGGGTCTGGGTCCGGATGATATACGTCTGAAGGAGCTGTTGACCCGATTAAGCGATGAGAGGGTAAAGGAGCTCATCATGGCGACCAACCCTAACATTGAGGGTGAAGCTACAGCAATGTATATCTCCCGCTTAGTTCGTCCGTTCGAGATCAAAATCACCAGAATAGCCCATGGGCTGCCTGTAGGCGGCGACTTGGAGTATGCAGACGAGGTAACCTTGTCCAAAGCACTCGAAGGCCGGCGTGAGCTGTTCTGAGCAGCCTGGCGTCATGTTATTTCAATAAAGGAGCCCAATGGGGCTTCTTTTTTTGCTGTTTTTACGGCAAAGAATATTTCTGAAGAGAAATTTCGCGGATCGTTTACTGCCATTCTGGTTCTAAGTTTGTCCCGGTTTCGATATGAATGAGAATAAAAGAGGGCGCGATTTTAGAGCGGGCCCAAATTTATTCTTATGAGGAGGTATAGGGAATGGGATGGTGGGGCAATGGGCGGCAGAGCAGTAGAGAGAAAGGACAGCAGGACGACCACTGGAACGTGTTTCTCGAGGTTCAGCAGGCGCAATCCGAGTGGGAGAGAGCACATCTGATGTTTGACGAGGCGCGGGGTCAGGATCAAATTGATTACGCCATATATATTTTGGAAGCGGCAGAGCGTAAATATCAGATTCATTTGAAGCATGCAAAAAATCTGGGTCTTAACAGAGCCCGTCTCTAGGGTGACCAAAGAACACTAAAGGAGGATTATCATGCTGAGAATGGCCGCGATAGCTGTGCTGGTGTTATCAGGACTTTTATTACTTCTTATTGTTTTCCGGAAAAAATTGGGCTGGGCGTGGCTCAGCCTGTTCGGCACACATCTTCTCTTGGCTGCGCTTGGTATTTATGTGGTGAATTTCTCAGGCTTAGTGACAGATATATACATCCCCCTGAACCCTACAACTATAGGCGCAGTAACGGTCCTTGGTCTTCCTGGAGTGCTGATGCTTCTGGGATTAAAAATAACTTTGTTCTAGAGGTTGACGTGGATTGTGGATATATGATACATTAAGTCTCGGCCCTTTGGACAAGGTATCCTATGATAACTTGCTGAGAAGCCAAGCGAAAAATTAAAATTAAAAAACGCTTGACTAAAATAAAGGTGCTGTGATATATTATAAAGGTCGCTGCTGACAAGCAACGATGAAGAAAAACGAGACATTGATCTTTGAAAACTGAACAACGAGTGAGTGGGATTTCACGCAAGTGAGATCCAAAAATAGAGAATATTTTATTCTCGTCAGATGTTTCAAAATGAGCAATCGCTCTTTCTAAATACCAATTTGGAGAGTTTGATCCTGGCTCAGGACGAACGCTGGCGGCGTGCCTAATACATGCAAGTCGAGCGGAGCTTATCCTTCGGGATAAGCTTAGCGGCGGACGGGTGAGTAACACGTAGGCAACCTACCCTCTAGACTGGGATAACTACCGGAAACGGTAGCTAATACCGGATAATTCCT
>NZ_LVYY01000027.1:0-40062 GCF_001909085.1 Paenibacillus sp. P32E
TGAAATGGTTGGTCGCACTTCCATTTTACCAAAAGAGTGGTTTCTTTTTTGCGTTTTTATAAATATTGTAGTATGTTTCCCGCTTAAACAGCGGAGAGGACGGAACGATTGTGGAAAAGCGATAGCGTTCGCCTTTGTGTCCGGATTTTCACCGCTAAGGGGAATAAAAAAAATCTGGACACAAGAGCGATTGGAACAACGGTCCGTTCGCGGAGCGTCCTCACGGAGCACAACGTTTGTCCGACTCCAAAAACAAGGGATGTCCCAAGTAGCCATTTCATGGCTTATGGGACACCCCCGTTGGACTAATTGCTTTGTAATTATAGCTTAGTATTCGTTGAACATTGCAGCGATTTCCTCGTAACCCGTTGTTTGGGTCAACGCCAGCGACAACAGAATCCGTGCCTTCTGCGGTACCAGACTGTTGCAGGGAATCGAATTGGCGGACAGGTCGATATAGGAATCCTTCAATGTAATGCCGCTGGATATCCGCGAGCATCTGACGACGGGAATATTGTTGTTTTTGAGCTCACCGACCTTATCGATCCAGGGCTTGCTGTAGATGCCTCCGCCGGCTCCGGCAATAATAATGCCTTTGGAGATGGTAGCCAGATAATCCAGAATGCCCGGATTGGCATCCACATGGAAGTAGGCCACGGACACCTCCGGCAGTTCAACCAGTGTTGATACGTCAAACTGGGCGGCGGTAGTATGTTTTTTGAGCGATCTCGTATAGAAAAAAGCCTGGCTGTCCCGCATATAGCCGAGACACCCGAAATCCCGCTCATCGAAGGCATTGGCCTTAAAGGTGTTGACCTTCTGCACATCCCGGCCGCTGTAAATCCCTTCAGCAAAAACCACCATGACTCCCTGACCGGAAGCCTCCGGGTTGGCCGCCAAGGCCACCGACTGATACAGATTCAGCGGGCCATCCGCACTGATCGCCGTAGCCGGACGCATGGAGCCGGTAATTACCACCGGTTTATCGGTTTTGATTACCAGATTCAGAAAATAGGAGGTTTCATCCAGGGTATCCGTACCATGTGTGATGACAAACCCATGAACATCTTCACGAAGTGCAAGTGTGTTGATTAGAGTGGCCAAGGTCAGCCAGTGTTCGCTGGTAATATCCGCGCTGCACAGATTGCTGACCTGCACCCCCGCACAATTCGCTACCCGTTCCAGATGGGGAACACTGTCCAGCAAATCCTGTATCGGCAGAGCACCGGGCTCGTAATTTAAGGTTTTATGCGCTTCGCCACTGCCGGCAATCGTACCGCCGGTGGCGAGAATGACCACATTTTTAAGAATGGGATTATAAAAAGGTGAAGCTGTAAAATTCACTTCCGGAGATGGAATAATCATCGCTAATTTCCTTTCAGATGATATCGTAAATCAAGTATATTGAGGATCAATGTATTATAACATACGATATATGGGGTTAAGGGTGTTTTTTAATCAGAACATAGTATACTGAGGGAAATTACCAATCTATAGGGAGGAGCTGGAAGATGATTGAATTGGAGGTTCAAGACTATTACAAGGGTTTGCCGGCGCTGGATCAGGTGAAAATAAACACACTCTTTGCGAGAGCTGTGCTGGAGCAGCGAATTCCGGGCAAAGTCTATGCCGACAGCAAAGATAGACCGCGAGCATTCTATGTCGTTCATCCATACGGGATGTCATTGGTTTATGGTGATTCCTCGAATAGCAGCTTTAATCGTGGGCTGTCTGATTACATATTGGACAGAGAGGGAATCCGTCTGTATGCGGAATGGCTGCAGGGAGACCCGGCCGGTGAATGGAGTGAATGGATCGATGCGTTAGCGGCTGTACATAATAGTGAATTACAGGTAAGGGGCGGGATGATTGAACAGGACGATCATCGGCTAATTCAGAGAAATACCAGAGTGAACTTCAGATTAGACCGTGAAGCTTATTTTGCTGCCAGAGCACAGTTCTTTAAGCAGGATGCAGCCCTTGTACGAACGGGAAAAGAGCAGTTTGCAACTCTGACCGGCTCAGTGGTCCCCAAGTACTTTTGGCGTGATGAGGAGCATTTCCTTGCCGAAGGAGTCGGCTTCAGTATTATGGAGGGGGACGAGACCGCTTCTACGGCGTTTGCGTCCTGCTCGGCAGGTGGCCAGCTGGAAATTGGAATTGAGACTGCGGAAGCCTTCCGGGGCAGGGGATATGCATTTACCGTAAGTTCGGCATTGATCGATTATTGTCTTGACCATCCATTGGAACCGGTGTGGGCTTGCCGCCTGGAGAATCAAGGGTCGTACAATCTCGCACAGAAACTAGGATTCAAACCGTCACTGACGCTGCCGTATTACCGGCTGTCACATCGATAAATTTCGATTATGCGTCGCAAGCACAAGATTGAAAAAAGGCACAACTCCGTGGGAGGGTGCCTTTTTTGTGCGGTAAATGGTATTGAAAAAGACAGCCTACACCTGTCCGGCATCCACGAAGCAATGCAGATGAAGCGGAGACAGCACCTTAAGTCCTTCCCCGAGCTCAAAATCCTTTCCTTCCGCCAGTTCTAGCCCCTTCTTCTTGAAATACAAAGAGTAAAGTGCCAGCGTATCCTCACTGAACTGGCTGCTGTGCAGTGCCATGGCAGCGAACTTGCGGTCGAAGAAGCGGGTAATATCGATCACGGTATTGGGTTCAGCCGTTAAATAAAATCCGATCGCTTTCGGCTGCCAGGGCTGTGTGCGGGTTCCCCGGGGATACAGCGGCAGTCCCGAGGACAGAAAAGCCTGGGCGGCCGCCCGTCCGGTGACAATATGATCATAGTGGGCTTCATAGGGAAGCCATGGATCGGGACAGAATACCGTATCCGGCTGAATGGTACGGATGATTTCGGCAATCTCTGCCGCCAGAGCCGGAATATGCTCAAGTGTGCCGTCTCCATGCGGCAATTGGTGGAACACCGTGGCTCCAAGCGAACGTCCCGCCGCTTCAAGCTCCTGCGAGCGGACTCGGGCGATCTCGGCATGGGACAACAGACCGTCACCACTCCCCAAATCTCCATTCGTCACTGTTAAGTAATGAACCTCACAACCCTTTTCCGCTAGAGCGGCAATCGTTCCGCCCATGCCGACTTCATTATCGTCGGGATGGGGCTGAATACACAATATTCTCCGGCAATCCGTAAGATCGGGAGGAGCCATAAGGCTGTAGAGGGTGGATGAATCCATTTTGAATCGCTCCTTCTTTTGCTAAAAGTATGGGGATGGAAATTAGGCTGTTCTGACTACATTGCCCTGTGGTTCTCCAAATCAATCAGAATCTGTGTCCGCTGCTTATCGCTTATCGAATAGAACAGAATCGGAATTATGGCCCCAAGGAAACAAATAGCGGGCAGTAAAAACATCACAAAGCTCAGACCCTGCTGAAGCCCAGGCGTAGCAGGCTGATTCTCCACGTAATTCAGAAGCCCAAGACTTGCCCCGATAATCAGCCTGGACACTGCTCCGCTGAATTTGGTGATAAAGGTATTCGTAGAGAATACAATCCCTTCCCCCCGAAAGCCCAATTTCCACTCTGAATAATCAATCGTATCCAGCAGCATCGAGGTGCTGACAATTATGCTTATACCTGAGAAAAAGAAGCTGATCCCAAAGAACACTAGCGTAAACAGAACATTCTGATCACCGAACAGATATGGAACCACACAGGAGAGGCTGCCCAGGATGCATGAGGAGATAAATACACTTTTCTTGGAAAAGGCACCCAATAGCTTGGGCGTTGCGGTCATACCCAGCAGCATACCGACCACCAGGCTGATTCCGACCTGTGTCCCATAGCTGGCATCTCCCCAGACATAAACCACATAATAGACTTGAATGCTCTGTCTGATGCCGGTTACGAGATTGATAATCAGCAGTGAAGCCAGCAGAGTGAGGAGAGGTTTGTTCTTATATATGGTTTGCAGATTTTTGCGGAAGGGAATCCGTTCAGCCGATGGGGCCACTCTTTCTTTGGAAAGGATTCCAGTCAGCCAAATAGCCAGCGCAGCAATGACCGATACGATGATTGCAGAGTAGAGATAGGCTCCGGTGCTTCTTTCACCGCCGAAGGCAAGCAGGAGCTGTATGCCGCCTATGGTGATTATGACTGTACCTAGGGTTCCGCCGATTTTGCCCAGTGTTACGACCAGTGTCCGTTCCGCAGGATCTTTGGAAATGACAGAGGATAACGCCCAAAGCGGGGTGTCGCAGACCGTGTATAACATTCCCCACAGCAAATAAGAAACCGTTGCTAGGGCTACGGTCAGGGTGGAGGAAGTACCGAAATCCATGAAGCACAGCACGGTAGCGGCAGCGATCAGGAACGGAGCAAACAGCAAATAAGGCCTGAATTTCCCCCACCTGGAATGTGTTTTGTCTGTGATCATCCCCATCACCGGGTCCAGGCAAGCGTCGAAAATACTTGCAGTGACCAAGATGACACTGGCTGTCGTTGCGGGAATGCCAAGTAAGTCCGTATAAAAGAATAAAATGTACATCGACATGAAGCTGTAAAGCATATTTTGGCCCAGCAATCCGCCGGAAAACACCACTTTTTCTGCCAAGGTTACTTTTGTTGTCAATCGTCTGCCCTCTTTTCTTCGGAAGATTCGGAGAATTCGTTTCTTCATAATTATGTCTATTTATAACTTATTTGCACATATTGTCAAGGGTGTGCTGCAGGTTGACAGGAATCAAATGCCTTTTGTGTATATACGCAATAAAGTGAACGAAAAAAAATAAGCATATTTAACCATTGTCAGAAAATTGCTATTCATAATTCCGCAGAATATGTCGAAATATAGCTAAGCTGTTCAGAGGTCATGCAGGGGGAGTGCAAGAAGAATGCATGACCTTCAGACCAGACACTAAGATGTTAATCTGTGGGGGGATTCTAATGAAATGGTATGGTAATTTGAAAACTGCAACAAAAATCATCTCTTCATTTTTGATTGTATCTTTGATACTTGCGGGACTAGGCGTGTTCTCGATCTTCACGCTGCGCGGCGCCAACGGTAACATAAAAGAGCTGTATAGCAACAATCTGATATCGGTCCGGGATTTATCGGCTGCCCAGATTAAATACCAGACTATCAGAGTATTTTTGAGGGATATGAGTACCGCAACAGGAGATGCTGAAGTTTCGGACTACAAGGAGAAAATCAAAACCACAACCCAGGAAATTGACAAGTATATGGATAACTACCGGCCGCTTGCTACTACACAGAAAGAACAAGATTTGCTGCGTGATTTTGATGAACAATATACGAATTACATGAAATTGTTTAACCAAGGAATGATTTTAGCGGAGCAGAAAGATCCAACTGATTTTAATGCTTTTAAGCCGCAAATAGCACAGCAAGGAGAAATGGTTGTTGCAAATTTGAATGGTCTGATTGAAACGAACGTGCAACTCGCAGATCAAACGAATACCGACTCCCAATCGGCCTATGCTTCGTCATTGAACTTGACCATCGTAATCATTGTAGTCTCAGTAATTCTAAGTATTCTCATTGGTTACGCCATAGCCCGCTCCATTTCTAAGCCTCTCTTGAATATGCTTGGACTGGCTTCCGAAGTGGCAAAGGGGAATCTGACTCAGCGTTCAGACATTTCTACCAAGGACGAAGTCGGACAATTGGCCAGTGCACTGAACCGGATGGTTGATAATCTCAAAGAGCTGATTAACGGGATTGTGATGAATTCGCAGAGCGTCGCTGCCTCTTCCGAAGAAATCTCAGCGAGCACACAAGAAATTGCCAGTACCAGCACTACCCAGTCCGTGGCGTCGGCAAGTATTACCGAACTGTTCAAAGAACTCTCCCTGGCAATTAACTCTGTAGCGGTAAGTGCGGAGGAAGCCGCAGAGCTGTCCAATCAAACGGTCATTACAGCACGTGAAGGCGGTTACGTGGTGGAATCTTCGCTTCAGGGCATGCAAGCCGTGAATCACCAGATGACACAGCTCGAAGAGGATAGCCGCAAAATCGGCGATATTATTGAGGTCATTGACGATATTGCCGAACAGACCAATCTCCTCGCTCTGAACGCTGCCATTGAAGCGGCTCGTGCCGGAGAACAAGGCCGGGGCTTTGCAGTAGTAGCAGATGAAGTACGGAAACTGGCAGAACGAAGCAGTGATGCTACCAAGGAAATTACAAAAATCATCAAAGCTATGCAAGAGAACACCAAGCAAAGTGTCCGGGCTGTTGCCGAAAGTGTTGAGCAATCTTCGATGACCAGCCATGCCTTTGAGCAAATTATCAGCATGGTCAACACCTCATCGCTCAAAGTTAATGAAATAGCGGCAGCCTGTGAAGAGGAATCGGCTCAAGCAGCCGAAGTAATGAATTCGGTTGAATCCATAGCGGCCTCTAGTGAAGAGTCTGCCGCTGCCTCGGAGGAGACAGCAGCAACCTGCCAGGCGTTGGCCCAGCTCGCTGAGGAGCTTGCCCACTCCGCGGGTGCGTTCAGAACCCACTAATCTACAGACTGAAGGTGTATTCATGTCCACACTGCAGAAGGAACAATATATAGAGCTGGCTGTTGGTCCGGAAACCTGCGCCATTCGCATTGAAGAAGTGCATGAAATTATCAAAATGCTCAGCATTACCGACATTCCTTTCAGCCGGAATGAAGTAAAGGGTGTAGTCAATCTTCGCGGCAAGGTAGTCTGCGTAATGAGTCTGCGAAATTTACTGGGGATGTCCGATGAGGCTTATACACGGGCCACAAGAATTGTGGTGGTCCGTTTCCGGGAGGAATTTGTAGGTCTAATCGTGGATAAAGTGAATAAGGTAACCACCTATGGAGAGGTACATCCCCCATCAAGTGGACAAGGCCGAAGCCGTGAAGGCGTATTCCTGGGCATTGGCCAACGTGAGGACCAACTGATCGGTATCTTGAAGCTCGAGGAAGTATTGGGCGGTTAGGGAGGAGAACAATAGATGATGATGGAGCTGTCTGCCTACCGCGATATTTTCATTGAAGAGCTGAACGACCAATTGGAACGGATAGATCAGTCGCTTCTGGTATTGGAGCATACCCCATCCCCGGAGCTGATCCAGACGATTTTCCGAGCTGCACATACAATCAAAGGGTCTTCATCCACTATGGGCTTCAAGGAAATGAGTGACTTGACCCATGAAGTCGAATATATCCTGGATTGGGTTCGGGAAAAGAAGCCGGAGATCAGTTCCCAACTGATTGACACCTTGTTTCGGGCGCTGGATGTAATGAAGCTGCTGCGCACCGAGTATATCAGTGGAAGTAATTACACAGATTGCAGCAGTATGGTGTCCGAGATCAAGTCCCTGATCAGCATGCGTTCAGAACCAGAACGGAGCATGCCCCCGGTTCTGAACGCATCAGAAATGCTTCAGGCGGAGGAAGCAGCTGGCTCAGGACAGCATCTGCTCGCTGTAAGCGTCAATCTGATGGAAGATTGTCTGATGAAGGCTGCAAGACATTTTATCCTGGTGCAGCGTATTGAAGAGGTGTGTGGAACCGTTATTGCTGTCTCTCTTCATAAAGCGGCTGCTCCGGGAGCGGATGAAGACGAACGGCATGGCCAGTTTACCGTGGTGGTTGCTACCTTGAAGGAGCGGCAACAGATTCAGGACCAGCTTGGTGTCGATTCTGATGTGAAGAGTATGCATATTGCTCCATTTGAGCTGAAATGGTCCAGAACGGACAGCTTAGTTCATGCCCCGGAGGCACCTGTACAGCAGGGGAACCCAAAGCCGGATGAACGGGGGAAAGGTTCCCATCCAACGGTCAGGGTCAACGTGGAGCGTCTGGATCACCTGATGAACCTGGTCGGTGAACTGCTGATTGAGCAGACCTCTTTAGCCGATTTGAGTGCTGCCGGTCAACGTTCCGATCCGGGCAGAGTTCTGCCCGATATTGGAAGTGTATCCGATCATATGGGCAGTATTATCAAGGAGCTGCAAGAAGGGGTCATGAAGACACGGATGCTGCCGATCGATCAGCTGTTCAGCCGATTCCCCCGTCTGGTTCGGGATTTAGCCCAGAAGCTGGGCAAGGATATTGAACTGGTGATCCAGGGCGGAGAAACGGAACTTGACCGGATGATTATCGAGGAGCTGAGTGATCCCTTGATCCACCTGATCCGTAACAGTGCGGACCACGGGATTGAGAGCCCAGAGGTCCGGGAGGCCGGAGGGAAGGCGGCGAAGGGAAGAATCACTTTAACTTCTTTTCATGAAGAGAATCATGTAGTGATCCGTCTGGAAGATGATGGACAAGGGATCGACGCTGGTAAGATCAAGGCTTTGGCTCTTGGTAAAGGGATCATATCCGAAGAGCAGGCGAGTTACTTATCAACCCAAGAAGCGGTTCATCTGATTTTTGAACCCGGATTTTCGACGGCTTCTGAAGTGAGTGAGGTGTCCGGCAGGGGGGTCGGGATGGATATCGTACGCAGTCAGATTGGACGGCTGAATGGCATTGTTGATATCCAAACTGAACCGGGACAAGGTACTGTTTTTACTATCCGTCTCCCGCTTACACTGGCCATTATTAAGGGTCTTCTGGTCAAAGTCTCCGGACGCGTGCTGATTCTGCCGATGTATAATGTCGCGGAAATTGTGCGTATTGCACCAGAAGAGATTCAAATTGTGCAAGGTGAGCAGGCAATACTTAACCATGAGCGGATTGTCCCGCTCTCCTGGCTGAGAGACAAATTGCATTATCCCCGGGCGGAGCGCAGCTCCAAGACCATTCCGCTCGTCATTGTCAGATCTGTTGACAAGATTGCCGCTTTTGCTGTGGATGAGATTATTGGCAACCAGGAAGTTGTCATTAAGTCGCTGGGAGCGTATCTCGGAACCATGAACCATCTCTCAGGAGCAACGATTCTTGGAAATGGCCGGGTTGCCCTCATTTTGGATGCTGCTTACCTGGTAAGTCATTAATTCAACAGACCTATACAACAAATAGCCGGAAGGACACAGCCCAATGCTGTGAAGTCCTTCCGGCTATTATTGAATTAAATGCTCTAACTAGTTCATAACTCCGGTAAAAGCGACTTTGCAGGGGGGCCTGAACTAAGATGTTCGATCGCTCTTTGGTTGAGCTGCAGCTCATTCATATAGGTGTTAACCTTGGATTGAAGACTTTGCAGAATCTTAATATGCATTTCGCCCACTTGCTCTTCGATGCAAAATGCCGAACATGTCATAATGCCATTTGTATAGGATTTGGTTTCATCAACAACTGTGTTGAGCTTCTCTTTATAGATTCTTTTCACCGGCCCATTCTCCGGCTTGATCTCATAATAACGACTTGTCTCCAAAAGCAGCCGCCAATGGCTGACCTTGATCTCATATTCGTCCTTTTCTATTTCTGCGGATACTTTCACAATGCGAATGTGACTGTTCGTGATGATATGACCCTCCTGAACCCTTATGTCTTAAGGGGCTAAATTCTCTTAAATGGCTTAAGAGATTATATCATGCCTGTCTCTCTATTCTCAATACTGCGTTACAGTAAAGTACTGGCAGATGACTGAACTTTAGGATTACCGGCGAGCTGTAGGACTTGTTAATACAAATAGACAACATCAGTGTTCAAGTTTTTTTGGAAAATATGATTTTTTGGGTTGAAAAAAGCGTTCGATGATTGTATAGTATAACATAATATGTAAGCTTTTACTATGTATGTGGTTTCATGAGAATACACCATCTGTTATGTTTCTTAATCAAATCCGCCTTGAACGATAAATCTTCTTAGATCTAATGATCTAACTGCCTCCATATGCAAATGCACCTCCGTAATTCCTATTAGCTACACCCTACGATTAGATAACTACCATCCCTTAAGCTGGTCACTTCACCTTTTACATCATAAATGAAACACCAAGACTTACCCCATAGATTTACAAGTTTAGTGAAGGGGGGATATTCTCGGAAAATAGCGCACGGAAATGTGAAGCAAACCATTTGAGGAGGTAGCTTTATATGTTCAAAAAAATGATTGCGGTTTTTTGTGCATTAATTATCACCTTCATGACCGTATCTTTCGTCCCCCCGCAAAAGGTGAATGCCGAAGCTAATTCGGTCGTAGCCCAAAATGGCCAACTGCGAGTTTCCGGGAACCAGTTAGTGAATCAGGCGGGAGAAGCGATCCAATTAAAGGGGATGAGTTCCCATGGTGTGCAATGGTTTGGCCAGTACGTGAATTATGATAGCATGAAATGGATGAGAGACAATTGGGGTATAACTATATTTCGGGTAGCTATGTATACGCAAGATGGCGGCTACATTAATGATCCTTCGCAAAAAAACAAGGTGAAAGAAGCTGTACAGGCCGCAATTGATTTGGGAATCTATGTGATTATCGATTGGCATGTGCTGGGTGAAAAGGATCCGAATATTTATAAACAACAGGCAAAAGGTTTTTTTGCAGAAATGGCCAATTTGTATAAGGATTATCCGAATGTGATCTATGAAATTGCCAATGAGCCTAACGGGTATGCTACGTGGAACGGCCACATTAAGCCCTATGCAGAGGAAATGATTCCGGTCATCCGATCCATTGATACGAATGGAATCATTATCGTAGGAACCGGAACATGGAGCCAGGATGTACAGGATGCTGCCAACAACCCCATCGCCCAAAGCAACATTATGTATACAACTCATTTCTATGCTGGAACCCATGGTGCATGGCTGAGAGATCGTATTGATTATGCGAGGAGTAAAGGTATAGCCGTATTCGTCACAGAGTGGGGAACGAGTGACGCTTCCGGAGACGGCGGTCCTTTCCTTGCCGAATCTAAAGTATGGACGGATTTTATGAAAGACAGAAAACTGAGTTGGACCAACTGGTCGTTATGTGATAAAACGGAAGCCTCTGCTGCATTGGCGCCTGGCGCAAGCCCTTATGGAGGATGGTCTGACGGGCAGTTGACGGCATCCGGTAAATTTGTCAGAGATCAGATAAAGTCAGAAACGCCTCCAAGTGATGGTATCGTTTCTGGTAAAACCTACAAAATGGTTAACGTAGGCAGCGGTAAAGCACTGGACGCAGCTGCAGCAGGTACTGCAAACGGCACAAATGTACAGATCTGGGATGATAACGGAACGGGCGCTCAACAGTGGATAATCACCGATGTTGGCGGAGGCTTGTATAAGGTTATTAACGCCAATAGCAATACAGGTCTGGATGTAGCTGAGATGGGGACTGCCAATGGATCAAATGTGCAATTATGGAGTTATGGCGGCGGTTCCAATCAGAAGTGGAGCATTGTTAAAGTTGGAAGTGCTTACAAATTGATTGCCAGCAATAGCGGAAAAGCTCTGGATGTCAATGCTGCTGGTACTGAAAATGGAACCAACGTTCAAATTTGGGATGACAATGGCACGAACGCGCAAAAATGGAATCTGTTCCAATTAAACTAACTAGAAACCATAGAATCCAAAGAGCAGCGATTCTCCAGTACTTGGAGGACCGCTGTTCTGCAATTTTTGGTCATTTGCAGCTTGATTCAGTAGAATATGAGCAGGTGAAAGCCAAAGAACCTGGGGTGTCTCAAGTAGAGCGACAAAATAAACTTGACGATGGGCAGGTAGGGGATGCCATAATAATGGGATATATCCTTTATTTTGAAGTTGTGCTTTGTGGTGTAGAAACTGAAGGGATTCCAGCGAATACTGTGACCGCTGATATATCAGCAAAAACCGGCTTAAGGGAAACTGCAGGTGAGGCACTGGAGATGGTCAGCGAAGCCGATACACCTTCGCAAGATGGTGTTTATCTTATTAGAGATAGTAGATCGCGGGGAAGGGGGGCTTTGAGAGTATCTTCACTTGTGTCCCTGAATATGGTAAGGAATTAAGTATACGGATTAAAAATAACGGCAGTTCGGGTATCATTATTGCTAATGTAATTCGTGGCTCGCATGAGTATGGATATGTGGATGTGAAAGCGGGACAATCCATAACGAGAACCTTCCACATGGCTGATGGCAGCGGAATTTCCGGAGAATGGAAGGTTTATCTTACCACCCAGGATGGGCATGAGACCGACTTAAACATTGCAGCAGAACAACACTAAGTAAAGTAAAGAAACAGGGGAATCGCCTGATACTTTACTTTTTATGAATAGAAAATTTTTAAGGAAAGTATTACAATAAATCCATTATTGACCTGGTAGGCCAATGAAAACTGTAAATGATTAATAAAGGAGACGAGCTATGAAAGAACACAACGTAAATAAAGGACATCCGGTTTTATTTTCACTTATGCTTGGCATTTTGCTGACCCTGTTGGTATCCGTTGCATCAGTAGCCGCAAGCATCATGGAGCTTGACGACACGGGAATCCGGTTTGCCCAGGCTTGCGCCTTTTTGCTCATGGCCGTAATCATCACGGTGTACATGACCAGAAGTAAACGTCCATTCGGCAGCTATGGATTCCAAAAACGAATCGGGGCGAAGGATAAGCAGGCGCTGTATTACATACCATTGCTGATTATCGCGCTGCTTCAGCCGGTTATGAGCGGAATCAATCTCAAACTTTCGGGAATCGGAATCTTGAGTATTCTGCTGCTAACGGTTTTTGTCGGATTTACAGAGGAAACGATTTTCCGGGGAATCATCCGGGAGAAGCTTCGTCACAAAGGGCCCGTGTTTTATATTGTTTTTTCTTCCGTGTTTTTTGGCATTCTGCATATGGCTAATGCGCTTAACGGAACTGAATTTATACATATCATTCTTCAGGTCATCAATGCGCTGCTGCTGGGCTTTATTCTGGCGCTCTTAATAGAAACTACGGACAATATTATTCCCTTAATCGTTTTTCATTTTATCTATGATGCACTTGCCATGGTCAGTAATGAAAATTTGGATCAGGAAATTCTGATAGTGTCCCTGCTGAATATTCTATATTTGCTGTATGGAATTTACCTATATGTGGTATTGACGCGCAGAAATAAATCGAATAGCCTATCGATGTAAACCACCAACCGGCCCGCAAGCAGGAGTAATTCCTGCTTCGGGCCGGTTGGTTGGTGCAGCATATGAATTTGTCCTGCTATGCCACATCCGGTTCCTCATTGGAATCCGTATCTGTTTCAGGGTCAGCTGCTGCCTGTACCTCTAATTGGAATTGGTTGACCAGATTATCCAACTCCTCTGCTAATTGGGTCAGGCTACGGGTGGAATCCATCATTTCCTGCATCGCCGACATAGATCTGACGGTGGCTTGTGCCGCATGCGCAGCTTTTCCGCTGGACAGCTCTGCGTTATTGGAAATGAGCTGGATCGTAGCTGCGATCTCTTCGGAGCTGGAGGAGATCTCTTCAACTATGGCAGAAACATTGATGATCTGGCTGTTAACCGAATCTACCTTTTCTGTAATATGCTCAAACGCTTTGCCGGCTTTTTGGACAACATTTAAGCCCTCTGCCGTTTTTTCCGAGCTAAGGTTAATCTGAAGTACGACGGCCTCTGTTTCGCCCTGAATGGAGCGGATCATTGCGGATACTTGGTCAGAAGCAGTTTTGGATTTCTCCGCAAGCTTCTTCACTTCATTTGCCACAACAGCGAAGCCTTTTCCTTGTTCGCCCGCACGGGCTGCTTCTATGGATGCGTTCAAGGCTAGCAGATTTGTTTGGGATGCTATCTGTGAGATGAGCTCAATGATTCCATCAATTTCTTTCGTTTTTTCCCCCAGACGTTCAATAACTGCTACGGATTCACTGGAATCGAGAACAAGATTCTCGATCATTTGCTGCGTTTCATGAATGATTACCCGCCCCTGCTCAGCCTGTGCGAGAGAGGATGCTGATGCATGGGCGACATCCTCAGTGCTCATGGAGATCTGCTCGATGCCCTTGGCCACTTCATCGATTCCCAAGGAGCTCTCTACAATGGAAGCAGATTGTTCCTTGGAGTTCTTCGCGATCTCATCAAGGGAAGCGGCGATGCTTTTCTCTGTTCTGCTTGCCATAATGGAGATTAGTGATATCTGGTTGGCGTTATCCGCTAACCGGCTGGATGAACGTGAAATTTGTTCCAGCGTGTGCTTCAGATTAAAGACCATTTGGTAAAAGGAACGGGATAATATTCCGATCTCATCCTTGCGGCTGTTATTAAGTACTTCAATATCCGCGCGGAGGTCACCGGCAGCTATTTGCTCAGAGAACCGTACAAAGACACCTAGAGGTTTAGTGAAAAACCGGCGGACCAAGAGCCAAAAAACCAGCATCACCAGAACAAGCAAAATTAAAGATACTATGATGATGTAATACACTAAATCTACGGAAGCCTCCAGTTTATCTGCAATGTCAAACTGAACACCGGCAACATATGTAGTTTTTCCGTCCGTATGTAAAGGAGTAGTAACATCCACAATATTCTTATCCAATAGGGTTACCGTGCGGTTCTCCTTGGCTGCCTCAATGTCTTCCTTATCGGCAGGTTTGCCAATTTCTGCCGCATCCATGGAAGCTATCGCTTTGGGCTGGCTATCCAGGCTGTAAATATTAAAATCTACAATTTCAAGGTCAGCCGACTTTAGTTTATCCAGTGAAGCTTGAAGCTCCGCTGCCGATTCCTTTCCGGATAAAGTCGAGTCAAAGGCTTGGATAACGACCTGGGCCTTTTCTTCTCCAGAGCTGATAGCGGCTTTCCTGCTCTGAGAGTAGAAAACAGAACAAATGATAAGCGTTACAACAATCAGAGAAATACTAGCCATAATGATAATCTTGTTAGCAACTTTCAACGAAATCCACCTCATTATTTATTTATAATCCTGATGAAAGTAAATTGCGTACAATATACTTTTATCAAGTATAACATAGAACATGTGAAATTATATACAATTCACCCGCAACTTACTAAATGTAAAAAAAGCCTAGCAGGGCAGGCTGCATTGCCGTTGCTGTAGCTCAAAGTTCAGTTTGTACGAAAACGCTTACAAAACTGCGAAATATGCAGCTTTACTTAGATTTAGGAAGACCAGGAATGGGAATCACCGTATATCGGGAAATAGGCGAATAAATACAATTCTATGAAGTTTTAAATAATACCTATAATGCGCTAGAATAAAGGCATCACCACAGGAACCACAAAAGCAAACGTCAGTGGTTACCAGGGTGACTGTCTCATTCCTAAATTTAGCAATGAATGTAGGAGAGGAGAGAATCCAATGTACTAAGTTAGCGAAGCATGCCGGAATCGGCTGCGGGTAGAGAGGTGGATGTGACAACATCTTTCGGCAGACCGTGGGGATGCGGGAAACCACAGCAAATCTTTATTGAAGGAAAAAGCTGTTCATTCAAGCAAGAGTGATCTTGCGGAAGAAAGAGCGTGATTCCACCAGAAAAGGTTAGCGAAGCGTACGGATACGATGTTCACAGCAGGGAAAACGCCAGTGAAAACGTTTTTCGTGAAATCGTGTACGTGGGAATTCACCCCATATGCAGGACATGGATTATAACTCCGGACAGGAGAGAACGGGTAATACGGTAATTTGAATATGAGAACAATCACCATGTCAGGGATATGGCTTGTTACTTGGAGGAAATGATTGAAGTGCATACAGGAGTTAACACATAAGTCCCCGTTACCTTGCTATAAGGTGAACGGGGATTTATGCGTTCCTATGAATTTAATATTGAATAAGCAGAGGCGCAATGTGTTCACGGAATACATCAACAGGTGGGTTGTTTTTGCCGCGTTTGTTGTCTTGGGTCAGAACCACGACAGCCTCAATCTCCGGAAGTACATATACATACTGTCCAGCGTACCCCCGGGCGTAATAATAATCCATGGCAGTTGGCAGACCTCCGTCTGTAGCAGTTAACGGAAAAGAGTCAGTCCACCAATGCCAGCCATACCCGCCGCGGCGGGGAGGTTCGGCAAGGATTACTGGTGCCGTTGAACGCACTACCCATTTACGAGAAATAACCTGCTTCTTCTCCCATACTCCCCCATGTAAAAAAAGCTCCCCAAATTTCAGCAAGTCGTTTGGCCGCAGCTGAAGCCCGAACCCCCCGGTGTGGATGCCCTGAGGATCCGTTTCCCAGTGATACTTCTCAATGCCAAGAGGTCCGAACAGAAATTGCTCGGCAAACTGTGCCGTTGATATTCCTGAGGCTTGGACCAGAATGGCCGATAACATCTGCGAGATTCCGGAATTGTATTCCATGTGTGTGCCCGGATCATGTGCGAGCGGCTGCTCCAGTACATACTTTACCCAATTTGGGGAGCGGGTCATTTTCGGAAAGGAATTCTGACCGCCAAATTCAGTCCAGCGAAAACCTGCGGACAAGGTTAACAAATGTTCAATCGTGATCTCCTGTTTGCGCTTATCTGTATCCCGGCCCAGCTGCGGGAAAAATTCGGCTGCCTTCGATGAAGACTCCGGGAGCAGGCCTTGATCCATTGCGATGCAGATTAGCGAAGAGAGTATACTTTTGGTACAGGAATTGATCTTGGCAATCTCTGTAGCTGTGCTGTCATTTCTATAATATTCAAATTTTGGTTCGCCCTGGAGGCTGATCAGGCAGCTTCTCAAATGCAAAGGGGCAATAACTGCAGTTAATGTCATCAGATTCATACCGTTCACCCTTTCAGAAGGGATATCATACCACCAGTTGATATAATACCCCAATTGGGCTGCGGACAATCTGTAACAACGAAAAAGCTGCCCGGATTGCTCCGGACAGCTTTTTATATTTATAAATCCTGATATACAATATTAATAAGTTCGATCTTCAAGGTCTGGATAGCCTCTTCGCGGGGTAGCATGATGAACTTAGACAAATATTCGATATCTACCGAGAACAGGCTAAGAATATCCTCCATGGATGCTTTGTCTCCATTTTGTGCTTTTTTTACAGTCTCGACGAATTGATGAGATATTCCTTCAGAATTTCTAGTCCCTTCCGCTTCCATTTGCTTACCCCCTGTTGAGTCATATGTAGCTCGATCGCAACCTCGTGCTCCGGCATGCCGTCAATCACTGTTTTTTTTATGATATACCTGCATTTTTCCCAAGGAATCATTTCCAGAAGCTCGTCAACAAACAGCTTCGAAATCACCAGGCTCTCAAAGCTGTTGTCATAGAGCTGATTGTCATACAGCGGTTTGCTCTCTCTTATCAGTTGAATGCGAGTCTTATACTGGATTCTCCAAGCTGAGCGTTTTAATAGTTTTCTGCAGGTTTCAACTAACTCATCTTCACAGGTACTCATGACTACTCCCCCATGTTCAGTTTTGCACAAAAGATTAACCAGCACAGCCTGTTCCCCCAGGCCCGATCCCTCCATTTGTTAAGCATAGGATAGATCAGCTGATTTATCTCCTCATATAACAAGTAGAATATTCCATAGATTCCACAACTATCAAAAACATAAATTTACATGATTACTATTTTTATTAGCAAAGTTGTAAAAATAGCCTCTGATTTACCTTTCTTTATGAGGAAAAATAAGGTTGAGTATGTCGAAATTACACTTATTGGAGGCGATAACTTGAAGGACTATTTTACACCGGAGATCATCAATACCATTCTTACCGTACTGGTTATTCCACTGCTGGGTCTAATGGCGAAATCTATTATTGCGTATACCAAACGGGAAATTGCCCACTTGGAAGATAGGATAGGCGACGAGGCTGTGAACAAGCTTCTGAACCGGGCTTCAGATGCCATTGAATCTGCGGTAATTGCGGTGAACCAGACGTTCGTGGAAGGGCTGAAACAGCAGGGCTCTTTCGACGCAGCGGCGATGGAGAAATCGTTCAATCTTGCCAAAGAGAGGGCTGTAGCCATATTGGGGGAAGCCGCCAAAGAAGAGCTGAGCCTTGCGATCGGTGACCTCGAAGCCTGGATTGAAACGAAAATAGAAGTTTATGTGAACCGCAATAAACAGTTGTAAAAACCTGCTCTGATTTCCCTTTGTTAAGTAAAGGAGGAGCAAGGTTTCGCCATAATCGATACGCTTATCACTAAAAAAGTTAGGGGATGCATGATGAAACATTCGAAACGAAGAGGAAAGCATGTACAGCAAAGAAGGCTAGGCATCATCACTAAATGGTTATGCCTCACGCTCCTGATCCTGATGCTGGCTCCCGGTGCTGTGTTTGGATCGGAGAAAATGTTCTCCACTAGCCCACAGGATGCGGGAGCAGGAAAAGCATATGGGGCAGTGTATGGTACAGAGCCTCCCGCTGAGCAGACAGGAAATGTCTTGTCAGTCAGGGATTCCGTCTACCAATCCGTATATGATTCGGTGTATGGGCTAGACCCAACACTCGGGGTTATCTTACATCACGGAGCCTATCAGATGAGTCTGCTCGCTGTGAGCAATGTGGAAGGGTCGATGACCGCAGTATCACCCCTGCTGCAGCAAATGAAGCTGTCGCAGGCTTCGGGCGTCATTCCCGGCGGACGCGGATTTATGCTGCCACAGGTTGTTGCGGTCAAGGATCTGGCCGGCAACCCGCTTGCCGGGGTTCCGGTTACCTTCACTGCTTCTGAAGACAGTACGATCACCGCGGTAATGCGCGGACTGAACAGTACCGGAATCACGGTTGTTACGGATGCAAATGGGTATGCTTCTGCGGCTAACACCTACACAAGTTACGCGGGAGAAGGGTACCAGGTCTATTCCAAGAGCACCGGGGTGATCAAGACGATGGAGGTCAAAGCCACGGTTCCGGGCCTTCAACCGGTCACCTTCCGCGTGGAGGTCGGGGCTGTGGGGTCAAACCTGATCGACACCACACCGCCGGCGATTACGGCATCTGCACTAACCGATGCGGGAGCGCCTTACATTGCCGGAACATGGACCAATCATTCGGTGACTGTTCACTACACGGCAATCGATACGCTGTCTGCGATCAGATCACTGACTTCGGACCAGAACTTTACCGCTGAAGGTGCGGGTCAGATCGCTACCGGTAAGGCGGTCGACAGCTCAGCTGCCAGTGATGAGGATAAGAACCATTATTCCATCGCCACTTTTGGTCCCATTAACATTGATAAAACAGCCCCGGTTACGACCGTAACTGCAGCAGGTGCGGAATCCGGCAGCTGGAGCCACGATAAGGTCACACTTCACTTTACCGCAGAAGATCCATATTCGGGTGTCAATTCCATCTACTATAAGCTGGGTGAAAATGATGCGGTGAAAACGGCGGGCGTAAGTGCGGATACTGAGATCAGCAAGGAAGGAACAACTACAGTCACCTATTGGTCTGTGGACAGAACCGGGAATACCGAGGCTGTCAAAACCGTAACAGTCAAAATTGACAAAAGCGGTCCGGTGATTGCCAGCATAATAAGCCCTGAGCCGAATACAAAAGGCTGGAATAGCGCCAATGTCACAGTCGCTCTCACCGCCTCTGATGTGAACTCAGGGGTCAAGGAAATTCATTATGCTCTGGGTGCATCCGGAGAAGAGAAGGTTGTAGCCGGAACAACGGCAACTTTTGCCGTTCAGACTGAGGGTGTCACACCGCTCGCGTTCTGGGCTGTAGACCAGGCGGGGAACAGTACTCCCGTGCAGAAAACTGAAGTGAAAATAGACAAAACGATTCCGGTGCTTACCGTACCGGCAGATATCAATACGGAGGCAACGGCAGTCCGTACACCTGTCGAAATTGGTAAAGCCTCCGTACAAGATGTATCCATCCCGGATGTCATCGTGACGAACGATGCCCCGGCCGATTTTCCCATAGGAACGACAACCGTGAAATGGACCGCTGTGGACCCGGTAGGGAACATCTCTTCACAAGTGCAGAAAGTAACGGTAAAAGATACAACCAAACCTGTACTCACTGTACAAGGGGATATCGTAGTCGAAGCGACCGCTGTAAAAACACCGGCTATCGTCAGCGGTGCATCGGCAAAGGATATTTTTCCGGTTATTGTAGTTAACAATGCTCCAAAGGAATTTCCCATGGGTACGACCAAGGTCACATGGACGGCTACGGATGCGAACAGCAACGTGATTACCGCGGCACAAAATGTTATCGTGGTTGACACGATCAAGCCGGTGCTTACCGTACCTGCAAACATCACGAAAGAAGCTTCGGGCAGAAGAACTCCGCTTTCTGTGGGGACGGCAACAGCGGAAGACATTTTCAAAGTGAATATTACAAATAATGCGCCAGCGGATTTCCCGGTGGGAACCACCAAGGTGATCTGGAGAGCTGAGGACGAGAATGGGAATGTCACGACAGCGGAACAGCTGATTACGATAACGGACACAACCAAGCCTGTATTGTCGCTTCCGCAGGATATCCGTATTGAAGCAACCGACACGCGGATGAAGCTGGAGGTTGGAGCGGCTAAGGCCACAGATTTATTCGACGTTCTGTTAGTCAATGATGCCCCGGAATATTTTACGGTAGGGGTTACCAAGGTCACCTGGACAGCGACAGATGAGCATGGCAATGTAACGAAAGCCGTTCAGAATGTAACCGTTACGGATACCACCGTTCCGGTGCTGACGGTACCCAAGGATATTTCAGCAGAAGCCACCGGAATCAAGACACCGGTAGCACTGGGGCAGGCGTCTGCCACGGATATTTTCAAGGTCGTGATTACCAGCAATGCCCCGGATAGCTATACTGTCGGTAAAACACTGGTCACCTGGACAGCCACCGATGAGAATGGCAACAGCACCAAGGGGACACAGACGGTTACGATCACAGATACCACCAAGCCGCTAGTTACGCTGCCAGGTGATAAGACAGCAGAAGCGGCCGGAGAAAGAACGAAGGTAGACATCGGCGAACCGATAGTTACCGAGATTTTCCCGGTGACTATTACCAATAATGCACCCGTTGATTTCCCGCTGGGAACGACCGAGGTTACCTGGACAGTTACCGATGAGCACGGCAATACCACCGTAGGTACTCAAAAGATCAAGGTCGTGGATACGACCAAACCTGTTCTAGGCGTACCAGCAGATATTACAGTTGAAGCAACGGCCGTCAGATCCATAGTCTCCCTCGGTCAGCCCACTGTAACTGATTTATTCAAAACTACTGTGATTAACGATGCGCCAGTTGATTTTGCGGTAGGCACCACCAAGGTGACATGGATGGCTACGGATGCGAGCGGTAATGTGGCCATAGGCACACAGAATGTAAAAGTTATGGATACTACTGATCCAGAAATTCATATCCCTGCAGATGTCCGGGTTGAAGCCACAGCAGTAAGATCACAGGTTCAGATTGGCATCGCCACGGCCACAGATATTTTTCCGGTTACGGTAACCAGCAATGCTCCGGATGATTATCCAGTGGGTACTACCGAGGTCACTTGGACTGCCAAGGATACCCACGGTAACCTAACTACAGGCAAACAAAAAGTGACGGTAGAAGATACAACACTTCCTGTTCTGAAAGTACCCGCAGATATCAGCAAAGAGGCTACAGCGGTAAATACACCGGTCAACATAGGACAAGCGGCGGCAACGGATTTGTTTGCGGTAGAGATCGTAAGCAATGCTCCGGCAAGCTATCCGCTGGGGAAAACCATTGTGACCTGGAAAGCCACCGATGCCAATGGCAATATCAGCAGCGGAACACAGACCATTACCATAGTAGATACAACCGTACCTTCCATTGCCGAAGCAGCGGATCTGACGGTGGAAGCAATCAGCCGGGAAACTCAGGTTCAGCTGGCGGTGCCGGCAGTGACAGATATTTTTGGGATTGCATCGGTTACCCATAACGCTCCGTCTGCATTTCCTATTGGAGTTACCGAGATACTCTGGACGGCCAAGGATAAGAACGGAAATCTGTCCACACGTAAACAAAAGGTTACGGTAGTGGATACAACGAAGCCGGTGCTCAGCGTGCCTAATGAGGTTCAGGTAGAGGCTTCAGCATTACAGACACCTGTGGAGATCGGGATGGCAACAGCTACAGATATTTTTAACGTTACTGTCAAAAGCAATGCCCCGGCAACCTTTCCTATTGGTGTAACAGAAGTCACCTGGACGGCTACGGATGAGCATGGCAATCTGTCCACCGGGGTGCAGAAAATTACAGTCGTAGATACAACAAAGCCGGTTCTGAGTGTGCCGAAGGATCTGACGGTGGAAGCCACCGCAGTGAAAACCCCTGTAGAGATCGGGCAGGCGACAGGGACGGACATCTATAAAGTTACGATAACCAATAACGCACCTGATTCCTATCCATTAGGCGTAACTGAGGTTATTTGGACCGCAACAGATGCAAACGGCAATGTAACCACGAAGGTGCAAAAGATCACGGTGGTGGATACGACCCGTCCGGTGCTCAGCGTACCTGAGGATCAGACCGTTGAAGCGACTGCGGTGAAAACTGCGGTGAAGATCGGACTGGCAACAGCGGCAGATATTTTCAAATATACGATGGTAAGCAATGCTCCGGCAGACTATCCGCTGGGTACCACTGAGGTGACCTGGACCGTAACCGATGAGAACGGCAATGTCGCCACGAAGGTGCAAAAGATCACGGTGGTGGATACGACCCGTCCGGTGCTCAGCGTACCTAAGGATCAAACCGTGGAAGCCACGGCAGTGAAGACACCTGTGGAGATCGGGCAGGCAACGGCGTCAGATATTTTCAAATATACGATGGTAAGCAATGCCCCGGCAGACTATCCGCTGGGTACCACCGAGGTGACCTGGACTGCCACGGATGCGAACGGCAATGTGTCCACGGGTGTCCAAAAGATTACCGTAGTAGACACGACGAAGCCTACGCTTAGCGTACCTGAGGATCAGACGGTAGAAGCGACAGCGATTCGAACCACCGTCGAAATAGGGCAAGCCGTGGGAAAAGACATTTTCCCCGTAACTGTGACATCGGATGCTCCGGCGGACTACCCGCTGGGCACTACGACAGTCACCTGGACGGCCAAGGACAAGAACGGTAATGAAGTCAGAGGCGTGCAGAAAATAACCGTAGTGGATACCACGCAGCCTGTGCTGAAATTCAAAGGATCATTGCATCTGACCAAGGAAGCATCTGCGCTGGCAACGCCGGTGGAACTGGAAGTGCCTGAGGTACTGGAGCTGTTTCCAGTCATTTTAACTACGGATGCCCCGGGGTTTGGCAGTCAGGACCCGATCACTTCAGGGGAGAGCATTACTGCGAAATTCCCTCTGGGAACCACTAAAGTGACATGGACCGCTAAGGATGCGAACGGAAACGCGATGATTGGGATTGTCACAGTAACCATCACGGATACGGTCAAACCCGTACTCAAACTGCCGGCAGACATTGCTCTGGAAGCAACAGCGGTTCGAACTCCGGTTGAAATTGGACTGGCTACGGCAACGGATATCTATGATGTGACCGTGACCAGTAACGCTCCGGCGGATTACCCCCTGGGAACAACAGAAGTCACATGGACCGCAAAAGATGCGAACGGCAATGTGACCACAGGTATACAGAAGATTACGGTAGTGGATACAACCAAACCGGATCTGATCTTGCCAGTCGACAAGACAGTCGAAGCGACCGCGTTGAAGACGCCAGTCGATATTGGTCAGGCAAAGGGCACAGATATTTACAAAGTAACCGTGATATCGGATGCCCCAACGGATTATGCACTGGGCACGACCGAAGTGAAATGGACGGCTACGGACGAGAATGGCAATGTAACTACGGGTGTCCAAAAGATTACGGTGGTGGATACGACGAAACCTGCTCTGACACTGCCAGCCGACAAGACAGTCGAAGCGACCGCGCTGAAGACTCCAGTTGAGATTGGACTAGCCACAGGCACAGATATTTACAAAGTGAGTGTAATATCGGATGCCCCAACGGATTACGCACTGGGCACGACCGAAGTGAAATGGACGGCTACGGACGAGAATGGCAATGTAACTACCGGTATACAAAAGATTACCGTGGTGGATACGACGAAGCCCGCTCTGAAGCTGCCAGCCGATAAGACAGTCGAAGCAACTGCACTGAAGACGCCGGTAGAGATCGGACAAGCGACAGGCACGGATATTTACAAAGTGAGTGTAATATCGGATGCCCCAACGGATTATGCGCTAGGCACGACCGAAGTGAAATGGACGGCTACGGACGAGAACGGCAATGTAACTACCGGTATACAAAAGATTACGGTAGTGGATACGACGAAGCCCGCTCTGAAGCTGCCAGCCGACAAGACAGTTGAAGCAACTGCGCTGAAGACTCCGGTAGAGATCGGCATAGCCACAGGCACGGATATTTACAAAGTGAGTGTAATATCGGATGCCCCAACGGATTATGCATTGGGCACGACTGAAGTGAAATGGACGGCTACGGACGAGAATGGCAACGTAACTACCGGTATACAAAAGATTACGGTAGTGGATACAACGAAGCCCGCTTTGAAGCTGCCAGCCGACAAGACAGTCGAAGCGACCGCATTAAAGACTCCGGTAGAGGCGGGACAAGCGACAGGCACAGATATTTACAAGGTAACTGTGACCAGCAACGCTCCGGCAGATTATGCGCTTGGCGTAACTGAAGTGAAATGGACGGCTACGGACGAGAACGGCAATGTAACTACCGGTGTGCAGAAGATTACCGTGGTAGATACGACGAAGCCTGTTCTGAAACTGCCAGCCGACAAGACGGTCGAAGCGACCGCATTGAAGACGCCGGTAGAGATCGGACAAGCGACAGGCACGGATATTTATAAGGTAACTGTAACCAGCAACGCTCCGGCAGATTATGCGCTTGGCGTAACTGAAGTGAAATGGACGGCTACGGATGAGAACGGAAATGTGACCACAGGTATTCAGAAGATCACAGTGAAGGATACGACGAAGCCTGTGCTGAAAGCACCAGCAGATGTATCCGTCATAGCTACAGGCGTCAAAACACAAGTGACCCTGGGCCAGGCTACAGTGAATGATATTTTCGGATACACGTTGAAAAATGATGCTACTGCCGATGGATTTCCGGTAGGCAAGACAGCTGTCACCTGGACCGCTACCGATGCGAATGGGAATGTATCCACCGCTGTCCAGTATGTAACCGTTACTCAGTTATTTAAAGTCCAATCGTACAACGGTACTAGAACAAGCATCACGAATACGATTGCTCCGAGAATATCCTTTGAGAACACTAGCAGCAGCACCATTCAGCTCTCAAACATTAAGCTTAGATACTACTACACCATTGATGGAGAGAAACCTCAGGGTTTCTATGCCGATTACTCCCGGGTATCGGGTTCCAGCAGCAGCATTCAGTCCTATATCACAGGAAGCTTCCAAAAGACCACTAGCAAGACCGGTAGCGATTATTACCTGGAGATCAGCTTCTCCAGTGGTGCCGGAAGTCTGAAGCCGGGTGAAAAAGTAGAAATTCAATGCAGGTTCTGGAAATTGAATTATTCCAACTACACGCAGACTAATGACTATTCCTTCAATGCACCGGCAACAGATTATACAGATACCAATAAAATTACGGTTTACGCCTCCGGCAATCTGATTGCTGGTATGGAACCGTAAGCAAGTGAGAAGTAAGTAATTCATTGTAACAGCTTCCAGGCTGACGTCCGGTATGAATGGCTGCAGCCTGGAGTTATATCTATTAATGAGAGATTAACCAGCTCCATTCCGGGGGTACGATATGCCAGACGACATGAATGAAATTCTGCAAAGGTTGACCCGCGTAGAAACGAAGCTCGATATTATGAACAGCGCAAGGGATATTGCACTTGAGGCTATGCAGAGCAGCAAATCGGCACATCTGCGGATGGATGAAATACGGGATGAGCTGTCCAGATTGAAGGTCAGGCAAGGAGAAAGCCAACGGTGGCTGGTGGGAACCATCATCAGCAGCGCGGGGCTGTTTATTGCGGCAGTAGGGCTTTTGCTGAAGCTAGTGATCGGGTAGCAGAATAACAGCAGAAGAAGATTTTTGAAGAAGGAGGAGATGGATAATGGCCAAAGGGTTTGATTGCGCGGCACCGCTGACGAAGACGTTAGCGAAGAAGTTCCGGGAGGATGGTTATGAATTCGTATGCCGGTACCTGGTACCTTCTGGCTGGAAAAGACTCACAAAGTCTGAGGCGGCAGCTATCAGCACAGCCGGCCTGCAAATTGTCTCTGTATATGAAACAACTGCCAGCCGCGCATTAGGCGGACGATCTGCGGGATTGGCGGACGGAGCGATTGCTGCGCAAACGGCGTTAGCTGTTGGACAGCCGGCAGGAAGCCGGATTTACTTCGCAGTGGATTTCGACGCATCAGCAAGCCAGATGGACACAGTAATCCAGTATATCAAGGCTGCAGGTGAGGCTTCCTCGAAGTTCCGAACGGGTGTATACGGGAGCGCAGCAGTCGTTGAAGCGGCGATGGCAGCCAAGGCCTGCACAGGCTTTTGGCAGACCTATGCCTGGAGCAGAGGCCGGAAAGCAGAAGGAATACACCTCTATCAGTACGACAATGGTCCCAAAGGGCTGGGACAGCCGATCCATGGCGTGAATGTGGATATAAATCTGTCCAGCGGTGATGCGGGATGGTGGAACACGCTGGCAGCCGTTCCTTCAACGCCAACCCATTCGGACGGGGAGGTGAAGGAATACATGCTGAACCAAGAGGACGCGAAGAAGATCATCGCCTTCATTCAAGCCGCCTATATGGCGGCAGGAAGCCCGGAATCCAGAGAGGAGTTCCACCGTCTGGCAGATGAAATACGCAAAGCATCGGGTCAACCGGTGGAGGAGGAAAAGTAGGACCACCCACAAATAATATAGACTTGGCAAAAATGCTGTTAACGGCCACCTTTGGGTGGCTTTTTTACTTTAATTTTGAGGGGAATTGATACTTTTTCTTTTATCCGCCCCCCTTTTTTATGAATTGTTACAATAAGTGGATTTATTTTCCCGTTCGGCTGTAAAAAACGCTATGGATTTTACTTAATCTATAGAACCGATTTTTTACAGAAGGGGGAATCCGCTTGCAGACCCATGCAACCGTAAGCAAGGAAAAAGAGAAAACATCGGGTAGCCATCAACCATATAGCAATTCATTGGCTTTTGTGAAGCCAGCAGCAACCAAGCTGCCGGACCCGGTGGAGATCATCAGGCGTATCCGGCAGAATCCGGCTTCCTTAAGCCGGGAAGACAAGCTGGCGCTCCAGCGTACCCTGGGCAACCGGGCCGTGGTTCAGTTGTTATCCAGTTTGAAGGATAGCAAGGAAAGTAAGCAGACAAGTGAGGCGGGAGCGGCGAAGCGGGGTGAGCAAGGGGAGGGGATTGCGGGGGATTCCCAGGTTGAACAGGAGCCTGCTCTTGCGGCACCTGTTCAAGAGACACCGTCAGCCACCAAGGAGCCGTCAGTAAGTGAGCAGAAGCAACCTCAAGAGCAGAAACTGGAACGGGTACAAAGCGAGGTACAACAAGTCAGCGTTCAGACTGAACCGAAGGCGCAGCAGAATGAACAGTCCGGCAATAAGACAAAGGGCAACTTTGCATTCAAAAAGTGGGGCAAACCCCGGGCGAAGAGTTTTCCTTCCGCTACTGAAGAGAACAAGGGAACAGCAGATGGAGGGCAACTGGACGGGAAAGAGGAGGCAGCCGCTCCGCAGCCAGCCGAAGGCGAAGCAACGGGTTCGAAGGCTAACGAGACTGGGAAAGAACAGCCGGTGGAAGCTAAGGACACCAAGGACGCCAAGGACGGCAAGGACGCCAAGGACGCCAAGGACGCTAAGGACACCAAGGAAGGCAAAGATTCAAAGGAAGGCAAAGATTCCAAGGCAGATGTGGAATCGCAGTCGGGAAAGGAAGCGAAGGAAGCCCAAGGGGAACCCGCGCAAAAGGGAGCAGCGAAGGAACCTTCACTCGGAGATGCTCTAGGGGCTTTAGCCGGGGAGGGTAAGGAAGCACCCGCTAAAACCAAGAAGGTGAACATTCACGGCGAAGATCCGGGACAAATCCTCGATCAGCTGACCCGGATTCAGCCGACAGAGATGGGAGACGCCTATGCCCAGGCGGTGGATGGTTCCGCAGAGGCTTTTGCCAAGCAGAAGCAGAAGACCCGGCAGGGGCTTCCGGTAATTCCTGCACCGACGGGACTGAAGGGCAAAGTCTTTCAAGCCCGGAAAAAGCCAGCGCCACTAAAACACTCCGCACCGGAGGGGTATAAGAGCGAGCGCACCGGCGGGACCACGACTACGAGGAACCTGGAGCGAATGAACATCGGATCTTCCGGATCGGAAGGTAACCCTGAGGCTATGTTGGGCGAAATCCGTTCCGCAGCGGCTCAGCCGCCGGGCATCAGCATGACCGGCGAGGCGGATCCATCCCAGATCGAAGGCTTCAATCAGGAGGCGTCCCAGCAGGTAGGGGCAGCCAAGCAGGCGGAGATGGGCCAGATCCATACTCCGTTTGGTGAGAATGACATCTATCCCGAGCCGGACGGCTCTACGGTGAAGGCTTCCGCAGAGCTGCAGGGCGGCAACGCACCCGGAGCTAAGAAGCTTCCTGTACTGGGAGTGCCTGCGGACATGACTGCCGGGCTCAATCGCAGCCTTGCTCCAGAAATGAAGAAGCAGCTTGGCGCCAAGCAGGCTGAATATAGCAAAGAAAAAGCGAAATTCGACAGCAAGGTGCTGATCTCCAAAGCAGACAGCCATGCGCAAATCCAGCAGGCGGAAGCCGATGCCAAGAACAAGCAGCTCAGCCAGCAGGCCGGGGCCAAGGCGGAAGTGGACAACCTGCGCGGCGAATGGAAAAACGAGCTGGATGCAGCCGAAGCCGACTATGCCGGACAGGCAGGAGCGGCCGCGCAGCAGAAAAAGGGCGAGATCAACAGCGTCCGGACCGAAAAAGAACGCGAAGCGCAGAAAAAACAGTCCGAGGCGGAACGGGAAGCTACCCAAGCCTACAGCAAAGCCAAGAAGGATGCGGACGGCAAGCATGCAGAGGAAAAGGCCAAGGAAGAAAAGAAGGGCGGCTTCCTCGGCTGGGTGAAGGACAAGCTCGAAGCGGTGGTTGAGGTCGTTAAGAAGGCCGTCAACTTCATTTTCGAAGGCCTCCGCAAAGCGGTGAAGTTTATTTTTGAAAAAGCCAAACAAGCCGTGCTGGGCATTATCGAACTGGGCCGTAAGCTGATCACCACCCTCATCAAAGGCCTGGGTACGCTGCTCAAAAAACTGGTCTCCGTGGTGTTTGCCAAATTCCCGGGCATCGCCGCCAAAATATGCAGTAAAATTGACGGCGTCGTCAACAAGGCCGTGAAGGCCGTCAACCAGCTGGCGCAGAAGCTCAAAACCAAAGTCACACAGGTCATGGACTTCCTGGCCGCGAAGGTGGATCAGGCGCTTGCTGCGGTGCAGAACTTCTATACCCAGTTAATCTCAACCCTGGGGAATCTTCTGATTGCTACGTTTCTGGATGTCCTGGCCCGGATGGGAGCGCTCGGTAAGGCGGCGAAGCGTTCACTCAGTCATCTAGAAGGCAAGATGTGGGAGTATCTGCTAGGAGTAGACATCTCCAAGCCGATGGGAGCAGGGGCGGCAGAAGGCGGAGCAACGGAGCATACGCAGGACACCGGTCAGCCTCAAGCGGACGAGAAGCTTACCGCAGACGACATCGAAATGGAGTCGGTCGAAGCGGGTGAGATGGACCCGGCACTGGTGCAGGAAGCGAACCTCAAGGAAGGGGAGAGCAAGCAGCTCTCAGGCAGCCGCGATCCGGCCACGATGGACAGCATCATGGCGGAATTCGATACCGGAAAGGCGGAGCAAAGCCTGGGGGGCAAAATTGCCGACGGCGCGAAGCTCCGTGCGGGCAATGCGAAAATGCTGTTTGACCAGATTAAATCATATGTAATAAAATGGATGAAGAGTAATGGATTGAAGCTTTTGGCTGCCATTGCAGGCATCTTGGTTGGCGTCGTGGCTGCAGAGATCATCACAGGCGGGGCCATCACGGCCGCACTTCCGATGATTATCAACCTGATTACGGTGTATCTGCAAGCGGATGCGATTAAATCCGTCGCCCAGACTATTGTTCAAGCTTCCGGCTACATTGGCACCTACCTGAGCCAAGGCTGGCAGAAGATGATCGAGCCGGCTGCCATTGCGCTGGCAACCGCACTCGCGATGGGACTTGTCGAGCTGGCGATGGAGCTTGGCTTCAAGGCCATCGGCAAAGGGCTGAACAAAGCCGGACAAGCCATGAAGAAAGGCGTTGGAGCTGCGGCCACTGGTGCTAAGAAAGTAGCGGGTGCAGGAGTCAAAGGCATCAAGAGCTTGCTGAAATCTGGAGCCAAGCTCGCATCCAAGAGCGGCAGCATGATTATACGCAATGGCAAAATCGTGATCAAGAGCCTGCAAAAGGGGCTCATGAAGGGGGCCAAAAAGCTCCAGGGTCTGGTGGACCGGATTCTGCAGAAGTTCAAGTTCAAGCGGTTCAAGCTGGAGCGCAAGGGTAAGCATATCCGTCTGTATGGCGAGGTTAATCCTTGGGTGCTGCTGGTTGACGGGACGATGAAGGACGTCGATGAGAAGCAATATAAAGAGCTTGAACTTGCTGGGAAGAAACCGACTAGTGAAATTAGTGAAAAGGTCCTGAAAGGTAAAGAAGTTTATGGACCTCATTATGACGAAGCAGTTAAAAGATATAAAGAAAATCCAGATTGGTTCCCAAATCCAGACGAATCGATAATCGTAAAAAAGAATGATTTGAAAGTCGCACGAGAAGAGTACAACTCTTTGGTGAGTAGTGGTGACCTTGAAAAAGGACATCACAGACAAGGATTGGCTTTTGGCGGAGAAAATATTCAAGACAACATCCAATTTACTGGTGAATCAACGATTAAGAAAAAAGAACTTTCTGACCTGGATCTAGATTTCTATCATGAAAAAGGATTAGGTAAAGAAAAGGCGAAAATATTAAAGGTTCATCAGACAGAAAGTGGAATCTATCTTTTTGGAAACAATCCTAACCATACTGAAGCTACGGTTTTTCAGAATAAAGTCTTAAAGTGGCAAAGAGATTCCGGTTTGAGATAATAAAATAGGAGACTAGAAAATGGGCCAATCTAGCAATTTGATAAAGAGCAATTGGTATGGAGAAAAAAATTCCAGTGATGACATCGCTTCTTTGAGGAATTCTCTAAAACAAGCAACGACAGAACATGATAACATGTTGTTAATAATTGATTTATTGAAATTAGGTGATTTTACAGTTAAGGAAAAGATGTTACAAATTATGAATACTACCAAAGACGAAAACATAATGAACTTGTGCATTCGGTTGTTTTGTTCGGTAGCGTCGCATAAAGATCTATTGAATAGTGGAAATTTGCTGTTTCTTTCGGACTTATCAGAATACAATGCTGATACTTTTGCAGCAAGTGCTTTGTATACTTTATCTTATGATGCCGTTCCTTATCTGCTGGCAATGCTAGAGGAATGGGAGGATACAAACGTAGAAGGAACGATTAGAAATTCATTGGATATTTTTCTTAATTATTCAGATGAACTAACCGAGGAAGCACCTGTCGAGGAGATCGGAAATTTTTATCTTGATTATATTAAAAAGGTAGAACTGGATAACTACTATTACTATGGAGATCCGGCTTTTCCCGGATCTCTAGCTAAAAAGATTATTGAGAAATCAGTTATATCTTTAAATAATACAATTCCTATTCAAACCAATGTAATTCCATCATTACTCTCAATTTGGAGCGGAGTAAAATGTCCTGTTCAATATGATACAATCGTTGATGTTGATCAGCTTGGAGATGTCTACCGGTATGTTGATATAATTTCAAAAATGGAATGGGAAATCGGGTCTAAGTATTTTTATGGACATCGAGTACTTTAAAATAACAGACCATATGTTGTAATAACTAAGCCACTCTTGCGTAACTCACATAGAGTGGCTTAGTTTTGTATTTTTCCCGGAGCCAAGCTTGCATTCAAGAGCGGAAGTATGATTATACGCAATGGCAAAATCGTGATCAAGAGCCTGCAAAAGGGGCTTATGAAGGGGGCCAAAAAGCTCCGGGGTCTGGTGGACCGGATTCTGCAGAAGTTCAAGTTCAAGCGGTTCAAGCTGGAGCGCATGGGCAAGCATATCCGTCTATATGGCGAGGTTAATCCTTGGGTGCTGCTGATGGATGGAGAACTTCGGGACATCAAGGAGCAGAATCTCGAAAAGGAATTAAAGAAACTAGAACTCGATGGCAAGAAACCGATCAAGCTTAGCGATGCGGAATATAGTAAGCTTAATAACATAGAGCCTAATAAGAGAGCAGAAATCTCAAAAGGTGCAGATGGAGATAAAAGTAAGATTGATTTTAATAGCGTTAAGGGAACGGATAAAATTCCTAAAGTAACAAAAGGTTATGATGTAACACCTTTGAAGAGCACTTATAAAGAAAGGTTGAATCAAACTCCCGTAAGTAATGGTAAATGGACTGGTGAAAGAGGTGAATCAACTTTTATTTCCGATAGTCCCGAAGTAAAACCATATTTTAATGATGCTGGCGTTCAAGGTGTAGAATATAAGAATGCAGTACCAGATTTATCTCCGTTTTCTAAGGCGGAATTTGAGATTACGGGTATGTCTGGTTCAAGAACTTCTAATTTTTCAAAAGCTGACGAATTGCTCGCAGAGCAGTGGTCAACACCAGAGAAGCAGTGGACAAAGGCTGAAGTGGCAAAATGGAGAACACAAAACAAGTACACTTGGCATGAACTTAATGATGGGAAAACCATACAATTGATTCCAAGTAGTATTAATTCTAAATTTGGTCACCTTGGTGGAGTAAGTGAAGTTAAATGAGAAAGGACGATACTCTGAAAATGGAAAAGGATGAGTTGTTTGGAGAAATTGTATATGAAGATTTGTGGATCGGTACAACTGAGATAACCATGTTTGGAGAAAATCAAAAAATACTTTTGAATATCTATGGTGAAGAGAATGAGGAAATTACGCCGAACCAACGGGACGCTTTTTCTCAATTCAAAGCAAAAATGCCTGACATAGTAAAGGAGAGCGAAGATAAGATTCTTGAGTATTATTTAGATAATTGTGAAGATTATCGAGCAATGCAAAGTAATAGTGAAGAACTTGAAAAAATTGCTCCAAAGATTTCATCACTAGACGAGTTGGGGAAACTTGTTACGCCTACAAGTTTGCTAATAAGATATGATTTCGAAGATGGTATTAGACGAGTAGGAATATTATGTGATTGTACATGGGAACGAGAACATGGATTGGGTATTAGTGTTGAAAATGAAGAAGTAGTAGAAATAGGTCTTCAAGATATTGTTCTTTAGCCTTAGGATATGTCAAGGTTTTGTGTAACCTCACTTTGAGGGATACAAATTGAATTACGAAAAGTTAAGGAGATTTTAATAAAAAGAATTCTGATGAAGGAATAATTATGGTTCATTTTCTATGATTTTTTATTCAATAGACTCAGTGATGCTAAAGCGAACTGGGAAGAAAAACTAGTGCTTTGAACAGATGGGGTTTCAGTCTTCAAAACTCTAGCTTGCCACGTGCCTGCTAAGTGGTTCCTTAAAAGAGGCGGTTGAGGCAATAAATTGTCATTATACTGAGTTCAATCTCAGTGATTTCCACCGTTTCAATGCTTTAGGGGAGGTATTTCCACCGTTTCGACTCAGGGTAATGGACTTCCAGCATTCTCTGGATCTCCTACCCAGGCGAATCTGGTGTGTCATCCGTAGCGACCCTCTACATGGAACAGAACCTCGTATTTTTTGTTTATTTGCTAGTCCTCCTGAATATTTCCTAATAGGGAGGTGGTGAAATCTGAATAGGTCAAGGCTAACCAGTTAGCCCCACCCGGGTGTAAACGCACCCGGGTGTTTTGTTTTTTGACTTATTCCTAAATAGTAACTCTCCTCAAAAATCCCCTCTCTCACACAGTTGTTATGAAGCCTCAAACAGCCCTCTTCTTGGTGTCAAAGTGTGAGTTATTTGACGCTTACGGTCTCCGTGGTGTTTGCCAAATTCCCGGGCATCGCTGCCAAAATATGCAGCAAAATTGACGGAGTCGTCAATAAGGCCGTGAAGGCCGTCAACCAGCTGGCAGAGAAGCTCAAAACCAAAGTCACACAGGTCATGAACTTCCTGCCGCCAAGGTGGATCAGGCGCTGGCTGCGATACAGAACTTCTATACCAAGTTAATCTCAACCCTGGGCAACCTGCTCATTGCTACGTTTCTGGATGTGCTTGCCCGGATGGGAGCGCTCGGCAAGGCGGCGAAGCGTTCGCTCAGTCATTTGGAAGGCAAGATGTGGGAATATCTGCTCGGAGTAGACATCTCCAAGCCTATGGGGGCAGGAGCGGCAGAAGGCGGAGCAGCGGAGCATACGCAGGACACCGGTCAGCCACAAGCGGACGAGAAGCTCACCGCAGACGACATCGAAATGGAGTCGGTCGAAGCAGGTGAGATGGACCCGGCACTGGTGCAGGAAGCGAACCTCAAGGACGGGGAGAGCAAGCAGCTGTCAGGCAGCCGCGATCCGGTCACGATGGACAGCATCATGGCGGAATTTGATACTGGAAAAGCGGAGCAAAGCCTTGGCGGCAAAATAGCTTCGTGCGAGTAATGCGAAAATGGAGTTTGACCATATTAAACCACATGTAATAAAATGGATGAAAAGTAATGGATTGAAGCTTTTGGCTGCGATCATCGGCATCTTGGTAGTCGTCGTGGCTGCAGAGATCATCACAGGCGGGGCCATTACCGCTGCACTTCCGATGATCATCAACCTGATCACGGTGTATCTGCAAGCAGATGCGATTAAATCCGTCGCCCAGACCCTAGTCCAAGCCTCGGGCTACATTGGCACCTACCTGAGCCAGGGCTGGCAGAAGATGGTCGAGCCGGCCGCCATTGCGCTCGCAACGGCACTCGCGATGGGACTCGTGGAGCTGGCGATGGAGCTTGGCTTCAAAGCGATCGGCAAAGGGCTGAACAAAGCCGGACAAGCCGTGAAGAAAGGCGTTGGAGCTGCAGCTTCAGGTGCTAAGGCTGTAGCGGGTGCAGGAGTCAAGGGTATCAAGAGCTTGCTGAAAACCGGAGCCAAGCTCGCTTCCAAGAGCGGCAGCATGATTATCCGGGGCGGCAAAATCGTGATCAAGAGCCTGCAAAAGGGGCTTATGAAGGGGGCCAAAAAGCTCCAGGGTCTGGTGGACCGGATTCTGCAGAAGTTTAAGTTCAAACGGTTCAAGCTGGAGCGCAAGGGTAAGCATATCCGTCTGTATGGCGAGGTTAATCCTTGGGTGCTGCTGATTGACGGGGAACTTCGGGACATCAAGGAACAGAATCTCGAAAAGGAATTAAAGAAACTAGAACTCGATGGCAAGAAACCGATCAAGCTTAGCGATGCGGAATATAGTAAGCTTAATAACATAGAGCCTAATAAGAGAGCAGAAATCTCAAAAGGTGCAGATGGAGATAAAAGTAAGTTAGATCTTGATAATTTGACAGACACGGGCGAAGTATTTGAAATAACACTAACTTACGATAAGAAAATGCCAAAACGTGAATTTGAGAAAAAAGCTATTGAACTGAAGAAACTAGGCGAGCAAGGTTTAATATATAAATTACAAAATCCTGTAGCTCGTAATCCCGCTGTCACTAGAGAATATCGACAGGATATGATTAAAAGAATTTGGAATCAATATGGTCAGAAAAATCCTGAATTCGGTAAAAAATTAATAGATAGGATAACAAAACGGATGCAACCAGATCATATATGGGAATTACAGTTAGGTGGACCTGATTCCGTTGGAAACTTGAGGTTTTTAGATTCCTTCACTAACTGAAATATCGGTACTATGCAAGTAAGGCCTCAAATTAGAGGTTTACCAACGGGCACAAAAATAAAAGTTAATATTGTTATGGGGGAATAATTCGGATGGATAGCCGCTTGAAATCTATAATCGACAATGTAAAAAATAAACTGATAGATGAACCAGATAGTATTATTATTGGTGAATTAAATCATGGAAATAAATTTATTAAGACTGACGAGGTTCACCTTAAAGATTACTTTGATTTCTTAAGTGAAGTTGATGGTGCTAGATGTGGAGCAATTGATTTATGGTCATACGATGAGCTTTCTCAACATCAAATCCGTGTATCTGATTATTTAGATGGAAAATGGTTAGAAATTGGACAAGTTCTATATGAACCTATAGTAATTAATGAAAATTCAGGGCAAGTTTATTGTTTCAAGCTGGGCTATCCATTTCAGGAGGCGCAGCCATTAGGTGACTTTAACTACTTTCTGATTAACTATGTATTCGGTCGAAAATACGAAGAGTTAGTGCCTGATTCTCACCTTGATTATTGGTATCAGTTTCTCGAAAAGATAAGAACAGCTTAGAATTTAGTTTATAAAGTATTAGAACGTGTCTGAAAACTAAAGAATAATGTGGTATGCTTTGAGAAAAACAAATGGAGCAACAAGCATGGTTCAAATACGGTACGAAATAAGCGATGAACAGTGGGAACAAATTAAGGGCATGTTTCCATCCTATAGAACAGGTCGTCCGTCAAAGTTAAGCGATCGAACCATGTTTAATGCTATTCTTTGGATCGCTCGAAGTGGTGCTGCCTGGCGTGATCTACCGGAAGAACGTTACGATTCATGGAAAACGACCTACAGTCGTTTCTGCAAATGGAGAGATACCGGATTACTTATCGCCATCTTCCAAGCGCTTCACGTAGAACCTGATTTTGAAAACTTGAGTATCGATTCTACATCGGTTAAAGCCCATCAACACAGTGCAGGTGCTAAAAAAACGCAGAAGGATACGAAGTAAATCAGCATATTAGCATCAGTCGCGGTGGCAAGACAACGAAGCTTCATACGGTTGTCGATGGATTAGGGAACCCCCTCGCTTTTCTTCTAACGGGGGGTCAAGTTTATGATTCAGTACCCGACATTGATTTACTTCAGCAATTTGATATTACGGGAAGCCATATTCTTGGCGACAAAGCTTATGGCTCAAAGGCGATTCGGGATTGGATTGCGTCCCATGAAGCATCCTATACCATTCCGCCTAAAGCAAATACTAAAAACCCATGAACGTCGATTGGTATCGGTACAAAGAACGTCACTTGGTGGAATGCTTTTTCAATAAAATCAAGCATTTCCGTCGTGTGGCCACTCGTTACGACAAGTTAGCCAAATCATTTTTGGCGTTTGTATATGTAGCTTCTATTTTCAAATTGACTCTGTCGATCTCTATGTGTCTATAAGAATTTTTTCTGTAACTTCTTCTCCTTCTAATTGAGCATAGTAGAGTGAATGATATCGACCACGAGCTAGAAGTAATTCATTGTGTGTACCTTGTTCAACCAAATTCCCATTTTCCATAACTAAGATCAAATCTGCATTTTGAATTGTTGTCAGACGATGTGCAATAACTAAAGTTGTTTTTCCAACCATTAATTTTGCTAAAGCATCCTGTACAATCTTTTCGGATTCATTATCTAAAGCCGCAGTCGCCTCAACTAAAAGCAATATGGGTGCATCTCGTAAAATTGCTCTTGCAATCGCAATCCTTTGCTTTTGTCCCCCTGACAACCGACTACCGCGTTCCCCAATCTCTGTATCGAAACCTTCACTTAATGTCATAATAAAATTATAAGCATTTGCTTTCTTTGCTGCATTAATTACACTTGTTTCATCAGCCATGAAGTTACCATCCAATATATTATCTCTAATCGTACCTGTGAAAAGAATTGACTCTTGAGGAACAAGTGAGAAGTAGTCTCGATATTTCCTTAATCCCATTGACTCTTCACATCTACCATCAATCTCGATCGTTCCAATTGTTGGAGAATACAGCCCAAGAAGCAACTTAAATAATGTGGACTTCCCTCCACCGCTACCACCAACTATGGCTATCGTCTGGCCTGCCGTTGCACAGAAGTGAATATTTCTAAGAGCCATATCATTCTCAGAATTTGTATAAGAAAAGCCAACATTAGATACAGTTAATGTCCCAAAAGAACTTGCACGTCCCTGTTCTGGAAGCTTCTCATATTCCTTAGGAGAATCGATGATCTGAAAGATCCGCTCGGCACCCGCTAATGCTTGCTGCATAGATGACCAAAGCCCGGGGAGTTGCGAAAACGGTTGCACAAGATAGTTCATGAGTTGAATGAACGCGGCCATAGCACCAACTTCTAGATTCCCTTTTGCAACAAAAAAACCAGCAACAAGGATTGCAATCATAAAGCTCATTGTTGCAATACTTGCTGATACAGCGTTTGCACTTCCCTGTATTTTTCCCTGACTTCGCTCGATTTCAGATATTTTTGTACTGTACTGTTGATATTGTTTCGAAATTTTCTTCTCAAGACCAAAAACTTTATATAGAACACTGGCACCCAATACATCTTGCAAAAAAGAGGTTGCCTTGCCCATGGCTTCTTGCAGAATAATGCTTTTCTTACGCATAACTTCACCGAATAGTTTTCCTACCAATATCATTAGTGGTCCTATTGAAATAGAAATCAAGGCGAGAGGCCAGTGAATGTTTAATAAATAAATAAATGCACAAAGCGCAAGTAACGGATTTTTGAGAAGACCCATTATAATATGACCGCTTGCTTCTCCTACAGCTTGATTATCACTTGTGAACCGAGATAGTAACTCGCCTGAATGATTTTTATCATAATACGATTGAGGTAACCTTAAAACATGATTAAGTGTATCGAGCCTTATATCGTTCCTTACATTTAAAGATGCCTTTTGTTTGAAATATGTATCTAAATATGAAAAAAGAGCTATAAAAAATATCATTCCTATAGCTAAAAAAATTAAAATTGGCCACGTCTCAACTTCACCTTTTACAGCAGCATTTGTGATAAGAGATAAAAACCAGGCAATAGAGAGATCAAGCGCAGTACCTACTATCATCGTGAAAATCAAACAAGCATAGAGCAACTTATATCTTCGCATATACTTTAACAAACGAAAAAAAGGACTTTGTCTATTCATATAACACCTCTTTATATTTTCTTTAAAGTAGAAGCTATTTCTCGAAAGATTAATTTATATTAGAGACTTATCAGAAAAATCATTAAGCAATTGTTCTAGAAGTACTTGCTCATTAAGATATAATTCATTAAAGAGAATCATCAATTTGTCTGAATATTTCTCATGTTGCGTTAATGCATATTTTATATATAAATTAAGTAAACTTTCACTTTTATTCTCAAGCTTTGTAAAACCTTCGGAGAACATAGGTTTAATATCATAGAGTTTTTTTTTCTCTATATATCTTATTCTTGCAACCATGAGTTTTTTATAATCATAAAGCGTATAAAATGGCCTAATGTCCATTCGAGTGCTGTCCTTCAAGTTTAAAGAATAATATTCTATTAATCTTGGTAAAATGTCTATGCCGTAAGTCCACTCCGAATATAATTCATGACTATAAAAGGATTGATAATTTAAGGATAGATTTTTTGACTCATAGTAGTCTTTGATTTGTTCTGCAATAAATTTCATATCAAATTGATATGGCAATCCTTGATGATGTTTTGGATGTAATTTCAGTAAGTGCATATAGTTAACATGTTGAGTAACATCACTATCTATATGTGTTTTTCCAAAATCATAAAATGAATTCTCTATCTCTGAATATGAAGCATAGGCGCATTTATATTTTCTATTTTCCAAAAAACCAGAAATATTAAATCGCTTCTCATTATCATCAAATCCGTATATAAATATGGCATGCGGGAATGTGAACTTTTGATAAGCTGGCGAGCCTGGAATGTAATATTCATTTACATGAAGCCATATGTAATTATCTTGTCGGATTTGATCTTTTAAAAATTCAACTATATCGGGGATGAATTTCAATATTGTTGACCTTAGTAATCTTTGAGTATCTGTAAAACATGGATGAAAATGATGTTCAGGGGATTGTGCATAAAAATCTAAAAAGCAATCTTTCTCGGATTCCATTAAACACATATTTAAATAATTGCTATAAATCCATGGAGCAGTTCTCATTATTCGATATAATAGAAAAATAATAAG
>NZ_LVYY01000028.1:0-39437 GCF_001909085.1 Paenibacillus sp. P32E
CTTGCTTATGGGTATACCTGGGATATCTGTACTAAGCGCCTTGACCATCCTCGCTGAGGTCGGAGATATTTCACGTTTCTCCTCTCCCAAAAAATTGGCTTCATACAGTGGGTTGGTCCCTTCGGTCCATCAATCGGGGAAAACGTACTATACCGGTAACATTACCAAGGAAGGCCGGAGTACACTGCGTTGGATTCTGGTCCAGTGTGCCCAACGAGCGGTACAAAGCCCTGGAAAATTGCGTTTGTTTTATCTAGCGCTGAAGGAAAAAAAGGGGCATAAGGTTGCGATTGTTGCGATTGCTCGTAAACTTCTCCACGTCATTTGGGCGGTGTTAAGTCGTAAAGAAGAATACAGGGATCTGCGGCGAGACCTGCTTGAACGCAAGCTCAAGCGTATGGAAAAAAACGCGAATGAATACGCTATGCCTGAGCTGAGCGAAGTTGTTGAAGCGCTTGAAATGATGTCAGAAGAACCGATAGTAACGAGTGAGGAATGGCTTGGAGGAGTCGGATAGAAGATGAACCCAAAGCTATAAGCTAAACCAGGCTAAAAAAACAAAGTAGCCTGGTTTAGCTTAGTGTTGGCATTTTTAGGTTTAGTTGGACTTCGTTCATTTATTCGCAAATTGGGACTTGCAGTTTTTCATAGGTGAGAGGTCGGCTACTCACAAATGAGTAGCCTCCTACTCGATTTTCCCTAATTAGCTTTGTTATTGACGCCTATACTCGGATTGCACAGCCTTCTGCGGAACGTCGGGGCCGCGTTTCCATATTAGTAATGGAAGTAAAATTACCTTTAAAGAGGCAAATAAATCAGGAAGGGCATAATCGTCTGTTTTAAAGTAACGTAATATGGGCATGACAATAACGGCTTCACCATGAGTTTATTATCTGTCGTGAAGAACAAAAGGAACGTCACACGGAGATGTGACTAGGAATGGAAATTAGTTTTTTCCATTATTATCGCTCAAACTATTTTCTATTTCTGTATTAATAATCGCCATAATATCCTCGGAGTTGTAGATATCATTATTCACTTTCCAGGTATCCCCTTTTTTTAGTAGTGTTACAATCCCATCAAGGCTTATCATATCTTCTCCGAAAACGAGCTCACCAGTATATGAGAGATCGATACTTTGTCCTGTATCAACTTTCTCAGTAAAAGATAAATTCTCGAGTTTTAATGCGGTTTTTTTTATCAAGGCAATTCTTGAACCGCGTACAAAGCCACGGCTAGCTGATTGTTTATTAAAATAGGATTCTGTAGTCAAAGGTTTGATGGCCTCTTCTTTTTCCGCTATTTGCTGAGGAGTTACCTCTCTGGTGTTATCCGGTTTATTTGCTTCAAGCTCATTCATTTTGTAAGAACGAGCTACCTCAATAGCTATAGAAACATCATCTTTTTTAGAAGAACAGGCAGTAAAGATAGAGGAAGACAAAACAATAATTCCAATTAAAGCAAGTGATTTTTTTTTCAATTATTCCCCTCCCGTTAGCTGTTTATGATTACCAAAGAGTAATTATTAATATTCAATAGATACCATCATTATACATGTAATGTAATATATTTACTATTTTTTAATGATTAACTGTTACTGCTAACCCATAGTGACCACAGGTTCACGGTGTGAAGTGTCCTGCTATTGACGGCCATGCTGTCCGCAGAGAAAAGCAGGGAGAATCATGACAATTCTCCATGGATCACGTGTTTTATTTTTACCATATGGTCATCTATAATCCGATGCTTGTTCTGTGCGCCGTAGATCAAGGCGTGGGTACACAGCTTGTTCACCAGCCAGGCAGTTCCGCTGGAAAAACGGTAATTTCGTCTGTCACCGCCTCCGTAAACAGCTCATGCCCAGCACCCGCCCATCGTGAGTATGCCTGCTGCTACAGGCCGCCCCTGAAATATCCCCACATCTTAGACTTGGTCATTGTAACAAAGCCTTTTATGCGTTGCACCGCTCCCTCATTTCCCGAGATCTGGAAGTCACTGAACTGTATGCAGTAGGATCGGTTCTTGAAAAGAGCAGGCATGACAAACGGATCAGGTGTGGTGCGGATCCGGCTGACGAACAAGAAAATGGCGGCAATGCCGGCAACCAGAGCAATCCACAGCCCACTGGTCAGGAATAGCAGAAGCCCGGTGGTTCCGATTCCGAGGAAGATCCCTCCGACGGCGTCAAAAGAGCCGCGGCTCGGCAGTTCCTTCGGCAGCAGTACCAGAAACAGCGGTACAAGCAGCAGAATAAACGCGGTAACGGCAAACAGCCAGTTCCAGCCGAAGTATTGGGTAATGGCTCCGCCCGCAACGGGACCGAGTCCCAGGCCAAGCGAAACTGCTGACATTATGGTAGCCATCGCCTTGCCGCGGCGGTCCAGGGGAACATACCGGGTGAACAGCACCAGAGACAACGACATGACGGCCCCGGCCCCAGAAGCCTGCACGATCCGGACAATCAAGAGGAAGATGAAGTTCGTGCTGAGGAATCCGACAACCGCCGCCAAACCGAGTGTCAGCAGGCCAATCGTCAGCAGCCTGCGGATCGGCAGGAAGTCGGAGAGTCTGCTGTAGGTAATTGAAGCAATGGAGAACATAATATCTGTACTCTAAAGGGGATATTGATCCATGAAGATACTATTTCATCCGGACCGCAAAGACATTCAGCTTGCCTCCGTACTGTATGCGCTCAGTGACCCCATTCGCTTATCCATCATTTCAGATATCCATCACCATGGAGAACAAGCCTGCAACTGCTTCAATGTACCTGTCGCCAAGTCGACGCTGTCCCATCATGCCCGGACGCTGCGCGAGGCAGGGGTTGTCCATACCCGTGTTCAAGGTACCCAGCGTATGCTGTCCCTGCGCACCGAGGACTTGAATGCACGTTTTCCGGGACTATTAGATTCTGTGCTCCGTGCCTACGAGGCTGCAGAACAGCCTGTGCCGGTGACTGAGGTAGAGGCAGAGGGAGAGTAGCAACTGAGGCGGGTTATTTAGTAACAGAGATAGATAATAGAGAACGTATAAATCCTTATATATATATAAAAGACAAAGCCCCGGCGGCTTTGTCTTTGTCTGTTTCTATGACCATCTCCGTTGCCTCAGCGCGGATTCACCTTCACCTGCGAGCCTTTGCCGCCATACTGGATGCCGGTGTCTTTCATCCCAACCTCCTTAAGATCAGCGAGCAGCCGTTCAATGACGGCCTTGGATGCAGCGGCCTCCTTCGCGCCTGAGGCCTTGACTACCAGCTGCACCGGCTTCCCGGAGCGCAGATGCTTGTCCGCCTGACGCAGCTTCGTATCGTAATCATGCTCCTCAATATGTGCGGTGAAGCGCAATTCCTTCACCTTCTCCTTGCTGTCCGCGCCTGCCGGAGTGCGGCCTGAAGCTGCCTTGCGGGCGGTGTTATCCTTCTGCGCTGCCGCTTTGGCTTTGCCCTTGGCCATGAGGCTGCAGGGCGGCGGGCTGCTCATCAGCGAGGTACAGACCAGGTCTGCTCCTGCGGATCGGGCCCTAGCCAGCGCTTCCTCTCTGGAAACCACGCCCAGCTTCTCGCCCTTCAGTCCGGTAAGGACGACCTCGGATGCTCTAATTTGTTCATTGATTAAGACTGCCATTGTAAGCAAACCCCCTGGGTACAATAATCTATAGCTATCATATACGGAACTTGCCGGACGTTCAATTTCGGTGGTTAAATTTTCAAATATTTTCATGAATGCCTGAGGGTAAAGCATCTTTGGTATCGTCAAACCAATAGACGCAGGTTATCAGATAAATCGCGAGGGCATTATGAAATTAACAATTGACAACGTAAGCAAGAAATACAAGGGCGATTCTTACGGGCTCCGTGACTTATCTCTGCAAATCAATACAGGGGTTTTGGGATTATTAGGTCCGAATGGTGCTGGGAAATCAACCTTGATGCGAATTCTCTCAACCATTACTCAACCCACAGCAGGTAAGGTGAGCTGGAATGGCATCGATATCACTAAGGACCCTAATGCGGTTCGGGGCATACTCGGTTATTTACCACAGGATTTTGGCGTATATCCTCATTTAAATGCGGTTGAGTTTTTGGAATATTTAGCAGCGATCAGAGGATTGGATCATACAATCGCTAAAAAAAGAATTGATGAATTACTTTTTTTGCTCAATCTTCATGAGGTCCGCAAAAAACCGTTGAACAGCTTTTCAGGCGGGATGAAACAACGTGTAGGCATAGCACAAGCTTTATTGAATGACCCTAAGCTATTAATCGTTGACGAGCCAACGGTGGGACTGGATCCTGAAGAACGTATTCGTTTTCGTAATCTTTTAGCGGAATTGTCAGGGGATCGGATTGTAATATTATCAACGCATATTGTATCCGACGTCGAAGCGACTGCAACAGATATCGCTATTGTTCATCAAGGACGGCTGGTGATACAGGCAGCTCCAAGCAAGTTGTTGGAAGCGGCGGTGGGGAAAGTGTGGGAGTGGCTGATACCGAATGATACATGGATGGAAGCGCGTAAGCAATTGTTAATCAGCAGCACCATTCAGAGCAGTGACGGGGTCCGTATGAGAGTTATTGCCGATAATCAGCCTTCAGCCGACAGCCGCTTAGAGACACCCACTTTGGAAGACGCCTATTTATATTGCATTTCGGCCAATAAGCAGGAGGCAGCCGTATGACGCCGCTTCGCATTCTATTTCAGATGATAAAAGCTGATTATTTAGAAAGGGTCCGAAGGTACAGCTTTTTGATTACAGTACTTGTATCCATCTTTATCGTATATAAATGTATTCCCTCCAGTCATGAGAGCTATATAACCTTATCGTTCCACAATATACGCGGTATATATAACTCCGATTGGGTCGGCAGTGCAACAGCTATATTAGCCTCCATGATATTAAGTCTTCCAGCGTTCTTTCTGGTGAAAAATGCGATTGAACGGGATGTGCAGACGGGAGTAGGGCAAATTATAGCAACGACTCCGATTACAAAGTGGATGTACACCATGGGTAAAATGTGGAGTAACTTCGTTTTCTTGATGTCTATTGTGGCTGTTTTAATGGTATCCGCCCTTGTCATGCAACTGATTAGAGGAGAGAGTTACACGGTTGAGCTGCTGGAACTATTGCTTCCATTTTTGTATTCTACATTGCCAACTATAGCTTTGGTTGCATCCATAGCCATCTTCTTTGAATCGGTACCTTTGTTTCGCAAGGGATTGGGCAATTTAATATACTTTGTGTTATGGATTCTCTCGCTTAGATTGTCTACTACAGCAACTCATTCCAGCCAGGATATACTCGGGATTTCTCCGATCCTTACCAGACTATCAAGTGGGGTTAATGCGAGGCTTCCTCATAGCAATGGGGGTCATATCTCTGGGGTGAGTCCGTTGCGGGGGGACTTAGTAACCTACGACTGGACAGGTGTACCTTGGACGATGCAGATGTTTTTGGAACGTTATATTTGGTTAGCTGTGGCAGTAGGGATTGCAGTAGTGGCTTCCATCTTCTTTCATCGCTTCGATCTTACGCGTTCATCCAACATTAGTACAAATGGTAAACCCCGCGAATTTAGAAATGTAGAGCCGCAAATGAAGCCTGTGCCTATAAATGACAGTGGAATAAAGTTAACTCCCTACACTAATGTAGTACATGGGCAGTCCCACTACATCAGGATATTAGGTATGGAGTTGCGGCTTATGCTCAAAGGGTTGCGTATTTGGTGGTACTTGATCGCACTGGTCATGATTGTACTGGGATTACTGTTGCCCATGGAGTCTGTAACAAGATTTGTTGCACCCTTTACTTGGGTTTGGCCTATTCTGATTTGGTCGGCAATGGGCACGAATGAAACTTATCACCGGACTCATCAATTCGTGTTTACGGCTATGCATCCGGTTCGGAATCAATTTATTGTATTGTGGCTAGCCGGAATCATCGTTGCTTATCTGGCAGGCAGTGGGGCTATGATTCATTGTCTGGTTGCAGGGGAATGGGAAACTCTGATGGCGATGGCGGTCGGCGGATTATTTATTCCCACGTTGGCACTAGCCTTAGGTGTATGGTCGAGAAATAGCAAGCTTTTTCAGGTGATATTTATGTTAATGTGGTATTTGGGTCCTTTAAATAAATTAACGGTTATGGATTTTATGGGAGCCTCACAGCAATCTCTTGATCAAGGGATATATCTGTATTACCTGCTGGCTACGGCTGTTTTGCTAATGCTGGCTGTTGTGGGAAGATTGCGGCAAGTGAGAATCACAACCTACTAATTCGACCTGTTTGCCCATTATGGTACACTAAAGATAACACTCAGAGTAGGGTGTTAATTAACTACAAATAAGGATTGTCCACTATAACAGCTATGGAGTATAGATTAGGATGAGAACGCTAAATCCGAAGCGGAGATTTCTGGTACGATTGGCGCAGATCGAGGACAAACGGAGTAAATTGTAGCTACAGAAGTTATCAGATGGAGGCATATATGTTGATTCAAATTATTGGCGTAGGCAAATTGAAGGAAAAGTATTTGACCCTCGGCATCGCGGAGTATGCCAAGCGGCTGACGCCATACCTCAAGTTCCAGATCATTGAGGTGGCGGATGAGAAGGCACCTGACAACCTCAGCACTGCTGAGGTTGTTCAGGTGAAGGAACGCGAGGGCGAGCGTATCCTCGCGCACATTAAGAGCGAGGCGCATGTCATTGCGCTCGCGATCGACGGCAAGCTCTGGAGCTCGGAAGAGCTTGCCGCTGAAATCGACCGGCTCGGCACCTACGGGACGAGCCATGTCGTCTTCGTTATCGGAGGGAGCCACGGGCTCTCCGATGACGTCATGCGCCGCGCCCAGCAGCGTATGAGCTTCGGCCGCATGACGCTGCCCCATCAGCTCATGCGGCTGGTGCTGGTGGAACAGATTTACCGCGCGGTGAAGATAAATCGCGGTGAACCGTATCATAAGTAGGGGCAAGTTGCTAATTCCGTGGAACAATTGAAAGAAAACGGCCCCTGTTCGCATCGTTTGCGACAGGGCCGTTTTTCGTACGCTAGCTTCAAATTGCTATTCTTGCCAAACATTCATAGGGTCCCATGGCTTGATCTGATTGCCATATTTTCCGGCCAAAAAAGCTTTCATGTCTTCCAGCTTAGCAGGCACCTCGTTCCAAGCTGGAAGGGGTGATAACCCTCGTTTGCTTTTCAATAGGATATCCACTGTAACATATAAGCGTTCTGGCTGAATCCAATGAAGGAAGCGGGAAATATCAATTTGCTTGGTCAGGGACAAGGAATCAATTTCGTCATTGTAATGCTTGTTGAACTCGCTGATCAGGTTCAGGAGGTAGTCCCTCTGCTCCTTCACGAAGTCCAGGCCGCAGATAGCGCCATGTCCTGGAACAACAATTTCGGGTTTAATTTCATCAATAATGCGATCAAGCACTTTAACCCAATTGAGGGTTCCCTCTTCGCTGTATGCCGTACAACCGTTAAACACGACATCGCCGGCGAACAGCACTTTTTCTTTTGGCATCCACAGCAGCAAGTCACTGTCGGAATGGGCCGGAGCTACGTTGTAAATCATGACTTCCGTATCGTCAAGACGGATGCTGATATCGTCCTTTATCTGAATATTCGGGTATACCCATTCTACGCCCTCCAGGTCGAATCCTTCAAATTCCGCTGCAAAAAACCGCTCGCCCGAAGTCGATTCCAGAGAATCCTTTCCTCTTCTGATGACGTTGTCCATCCAGGTGATATTTTCGGTGAGACGCTCTCTGGAGGCTTCCTTATGCATAATAATGCAAGCATCTTCAAACACTTTGTTTCCCCAGGCATGGTCGCTGTTATAGTGCGAGTTCACCACATATGCGGGAGAGCCGCCGTTGCTTACTTCCTTGTAAGCCTCCCGCATTTCCCGTGCATGGAACAAATCGAAAAACGTGTCATACACCAGCCCTTCACCCTTGTTGATAAACCCGGCATTGGCCCAACTGATGCCGCGGTACGGCGAAATACCAGCAAAGACGCCAGCTGCGACTTCAAAAAATTTAACGCGGGGTTTTTGGATAATACGACCATACTCCATGAAAATTCTCCTTTGCGTATGTGTTTTTGGGATAAGGCATACTGATTATGCCTTTATTATAGAGAATGGAAAACATAAATGCAAGCAAGTGCTTGCATGCATTTACTCTATGCTTTATGATTGTAACAGAACAACATCACACTATATGGATGGAGGCGCTGCAACATGAAGCTAGTAACCTTTCAAACCAAGACATCCCTGGCACCTTTGTTTGGGCTTGTTATTAACGAGAACTTTGTCGTTTCATTTGCTGTAATCATGAAAAAGCAGGGAACATTCTCTGACAGTCTTGAAAGTATGGACAGCTATCTCCATTATTTGCCGGAAAGTTATGATGCCGCTAAGGAATTGATGCAATATGCTGTCGAACAGCCGCATCAATTCAATGAAAATGAAATCTTCCCGATTGCAGCAGTAAAACTGCTTCCGCCGGTTCCGAATCCAGCTGCGCTTATCGATTTCGGGCTGACGCCAAGACATCTAAGAAATGCTGGCGTAAATCTGCTGCAGAGAGAATATACAGGGCCGGAAAGAGAAGAGCTTAAACAAAAAATCGCCGAAAAATTCCAGCAGGATCCGAATAAAGTGAATTTCAGTTATTACAAGTGTAACCATAATGCTGTAATTGGCGATGGGGATACGATTTATTGGCCATCATATTCTTCATACCTGGATATCGAGCCGGAGCTGGCCTTTGTTACAGGGAAGGGGAATTGCATCGCAGGTTATGTTATTTTTAACGACAGTACTGTCCGCGATGTGCAGTGGCCGGATTTCCAGGCACTGACCGGACCGACGCGCTGCAAAGATTTTGATCGCAGCAAAGGTATAGGGCCATTTCTGGTTACGCCGGATGAAATTGACAACCCGCTAGCACTAGATGTGGATATACACATCGGGGAGAGACTGCACTGGAAGGGAAGTACTTCCGAGTATTCTGCACACCCTGGGAAAGTGATGGAGGAGGTTCTGAAAGTTTTCACGCCGCTCCCAGGCACGATTATAGGAATGGGGACGATACCAGATTGCTGTGCAATCGAGAACGAACAATGGTTGTTGCCCTCTGACCGAATCCAGATTACATTCGATAAATTAGGCACGCTCACTCAATTTGTGCCTGAACTTGTCAAGATTACGGAACCAAGCCGTTGGGAGAAAAGAAGCGATTTTCCTTAAATAAACGTTGATGAAAGATGAACCCCGACCCTGCTGCATATGCAAAACTTGTAGTAGAATAGGCTTAACATATGCAAAAGGAGAAATACAATGAATACTTCGGACAGAATCATTGAAGCCGCGACACGGCTCATCAGAAAGAAGGGCTATCAGGGAGTCAGCACCAAAGCCATTGCAACGGAAGCTAAAGTCAATGAATCTACGGTTTTTCGGCAATTTGGAAGCAAGCAAGGCATATTGGAAGCCATCGTTGAAAGACATGCAGATATCCCGCAATTTGAGAAGCTGTTAAAAGAGGACGCAACCGATAATCCGGAAGTCGATCTGCTGAATGTAAGCCAGCAGTACCGTTTGTTCTTCCATAAAAATGCGGACATCATTATGATTGGCATCCGTGACACAGGAATGCTTCCTGAATTGGACAGAGTGCTGGCTGATCCGCCAGTGAAGCTGCACTCCTTGCTGGTTGAATATTTTGAACGCCTGCAGAAGAAAAAAGTGATAGCTAGACAGGATGAGCGTCTTACCGCTATGTCTTTTCTCTCGATGTGTTACGGATTTCAGATGAGCGAGCTGATTCACCGGCAATATCAGTCCCAACTCATCACTGAGGAAGAGTTCTACAAGCACAGTGTCTCATTGTTTGTTAAAGGAATGTTGTCTCAGTCATAAGCTTTGTTGATTTATTTAAATATGCCGAAGACTGCTTGCGCGGCTCTGCTCGCTCCTCATCCGAAAGCGGACTGCTTATGCTCACCATTCGTTTCACTTGACTTACTAGGAGGCTGCCTGTTGACGATTGCCTCCCTGACAACCCAAGGTCGAGTCGAGTCAGAACTTCATACCCATATTCGAGGGGCTTCTAATGTTGGTCTCTCTACGAATGAAGTCGTTGAAGCATTACCCCTTGCATATCCTATACAGGTTTCCCACGCGTACTCAACGCTATTTCTGTAGCAACGCTTGGTTTATATTGAAACGCTGTATTAGTTATTGCTGAGCATAACGTAGTAGCCGCAGAGAGTGATATTCAGGAGATCGTCAGTATGCAATAGGGACGAGTCAATGGCAGTTCTCCATGATCCATCCAAATATGCTAACGAAGTGCGTTCAGATGAAGTCACAGCCAAACAATTGGGAATAACAGGAGCCCCTTTCTTTGTCATAGATAGAAAATATGCAATTTCCGGCGCACAACCCATTGAGATATATCCAGGATTTAGAAGAAATCGATTCTTTAAAAATAGAAGGCCGAATGAAAGTGCCTACGTATGTGGCTAATGTGGTATCCAAATATCGCATGGCCTTAGATCATAAAATCACCGAAGCAGATAAAGAAAATCTGAAGAAGACATTCAATCGGACCTTTACCAAAGGATATTTGTTCCACAAGGACCGGAGGAATATTACAAACATCTCAAGACCTAATCACTTTGGTTATGAGATTGGAACCATTAGCAGGATTGAGAAGGACAGGTATGAAATCACACTTACACGTACTTTAAATCAAAACGATACCATCCGGATAAATCATGACAATGAAGATGTTAATTTGACGGTTGCCAAGCTATACAACAAAGACGGCGACTTAATCAACACAGCAGATGATGTCTGCTATATCAAAGTCAAAGAAAAGATGTCTGCGGGAGATGTAGTCTATAAAACGAAGGATTATTTCTACCACAAGGAATTAGAAGCATCGCTGGAAAAAGAATTTAAGCGGTTTGACCTAGATATTAGCGAGCGTATATGCATATTCAGATTCAAAGCTTGTCATAGAGGCGGAGGGCTTAGGCTTTAATTATTCCTATGAAAGTGAGGAAATATTAGGCGAAGCCATTAATAATCCAACCACCAAAGACCAGGTCATCAAGCAATTCTCCAGATTAAACGATACGATATTCGAACTCAATCAGGTCGATTATGAGGAAGGCAATGCGTTTATTCCAGCCAAACTGTTAAATGCAGCAAGAAGAGAAATTGTACTGGGCTTATATGATTTAAAGCTTAACAGCCAGAAGAAAAGAACCAAGGCTGTGGAAGCCAAAGAAAAAATAAGCTTTGCCCCTGTACAACCATACCTCACGGCTTCTGTAACGACTAAGGAACAGTATGATGCTTGCGTGAGCTGTGGAATTAAGGAAATCTATTTTGACAATGTGGTTAGAAGAAACCAGAATGATTATCAGGAAAAAGAAGGGCAGCTGCTGATCGGAGGATATGGCGGAATTCATCACTACCGAGGAACCAATCCGTTTGTTACGGACTATTCTCTAAATGTGATTAATGCTACTAGCTGCTATGAACTATATAAATTAGGTGCCAAGCGAGTCACTTTATCTTATGAAATGAATAAGAGCCAAATTGAAGATGTATTGATTGCCTATGTTGAAGCAAATGACGGCTATCCTGCACTGGAAATGATTGTGTATGGCAAGGCTCCTTTGATGTTCACCAAATATTGTCCGATGAGAAAAATGAATCAATGCAGAATTTGCAGAACGAAGAGCTATGAGTTAAAAGATGAGCAAGGAACGTTCCCTATCCTTTCCCATGAGGATTGTACAGCGACTATTCTTAATGGGAAGACGCTTAATCTGCTAGATGAGCTGCCAAACATCAAAGGAATCGAGGCGCTCAGATTAAACTTCACAGTTGAATCTAAAGAGCAGGTTGTGAAAGTCATTCATATGGCGTCAGGTAAATTAAATGGCTCAATGAATAATGCTGTCTTTAACCAGGAAACAGACACAAGAGGACATTTTAATAAAGAGATTGTGTAGGTAGCCAAAGGAGGCGCCAAGCGACGAATCCAATTGGATAACCGCCGAATCAAGGTTTATAGTAACAATAGATGTACTAAAGAAGACCAGTAGGAGGGAAGTCATGCTAGATCGAAAAGAAATGCTTGAGATCAACAAAGCAGGATGGGATGAAGTAGCTGATCAATATTTCGGAATACATGCTTTGCCGGAATATGGGCCATATGCACCTACAGAGGATGAAATAAATCTTCTAGGTGATGTTGCTGGCAAGACAGTACTTGAGATTGGTTGTGGCAGTGGACACTCGCTCTTATACATGGCAAGCAGAGGTGCAGGGGATGTCTGGGGAATAGATTTATCGACTACTCAGGTTAATTATGCTAAGGAGCTGCTCCAGGAAAATAGAATGACCGGGAATATAAAACAAATGTCTATGGAAAACATAGATGACTTGCCCAGTGAATATTTTGATATCGTATTCTCGGTTTATGCGTTAGGCTGGACAGTCGATATAGCACGGACACTATCTAACATCTACAAAAAATTAAAAAACGGCGGGGTATTTGTATTTAGTTGGGAACATCCAATGCAAAGCAGGCTGATATATGATGATGGAAAAATAACCTATGCTCAATCCTATCATTCCGAAGGACCTTATGAGGTAACTTGGCGGAGAGTACCTGTGATTATGCACCATCGAAAAGTCAGCACAATATTAAATGAACTTGCAAATGCCGGCTTTTTTATAGAACGGGTGATTGAAGAATCACGGGTTCCTGAGACAGATGATAGTTCACCGGCTCAATGGTATTCGGGGATGAAGGCACGTTTAAGTCCTCCAACAATTATCATCAAATGTATAAAGAAATAAGCTAACGTCAAGGGCCATCCTCCGAGGGATGGCCCTTAAACTTGCCGTTACAGACAGCGCGGTGAACCGTATCACAAGTAAAGCACATTGGGAAGCGATAGCGAGAAATGCTATCCGCTTCGTGCTAGCAGGGAGTCCCCTCGGACTTGCAGAAGGGTAGACTTGAGATATCCATGCTAATTTAACTTTAATGCTTAAGCTTTTTGGATGCGCCTGTGGTATCATGAACATGCCTATCATCCCGTTACATCTGAGGGGGAAAAAGTTGCTCGTGAACATGGCCAATTACCATAAGTATGAGGATGTATCTGTATCAGATGAGGCCAAGTCAGCGCTAGATGGTGAAGCAGCCCGGTTGGCAAGTTTGATTTACACGCATACTTCGCAGGATGGGACCTATGCTTCACCGATCCAAGGCCTGTATGTCAACCGATATTCGCAAGTGGAAGCGGCGGATGATGTTCACACCATGTTCTCGCCGGTAATCTGCATTGCAGCGCAAGGGAAAAAGCGAATTACCGTAGGCAAAGATGCTTATGAGTATAGTGCTTCGCGAATGTATATTGCTCCCGTTGCCTTGCCTGTTGCGATGAAAATCATGCAGGCCAGCCCCCAAGTACCGTTCTTGGGCATAGGTTTATACCTCGATCCGCAAAGGATTGCTTCGTTGCTGCCGATGGTATTTCCTAATGGTTTGCCGGAGGTTCGCAATCGCAGTGCGTGCTACGTCATCGAAGCTGATTTGGCCATGATGAACGCCGCTGCAAGATTGATGGATTGTCTATCCTCTCCCGATGATGCTCAAATGCTGGCTCCGTTGGTAAAAGACGAGATTTATATCCGCCTCCTTCGCAGCCCAATCGGTGTTTATGTTGCCGAGACCGTTCTGGCGGAATCGGGCATGCAGCAGGTTGCAAAAGCGATTGATTGGCTCCAAAATAACTTTTCCCAGCCGTGGAAAGTAGCGGATTTGGCGGAGTTGGTCCATATGAGCGAATCGTCGTTTCGCGAGTATTTCAGATCGGCTACTGCGATGAGCCCTTTGCAATATCAAAAGGTGCTGCGCCTGCAAGAGGCGAGGCGTCTAATGTTATCCAGATCCATTGACGCAACTACGGCGAGCCGGCTTGTAGGCTATTTAAGCGATTCCCAATTTAGCCGCGATTACAGCCGACTTTTTGGGTACCCTCCAACTAGAGATATCACAAGGTGGCGTCAGGACCAGCAACAGTTGAAGTGAAACGCACACGTAAACGGCTTTTCAAATTTCCGCGGGCATAGAGCCTAGCGGATTTTTCCTTTTTAAGCAGCGGAATCTGTTGAATCAGGCAAAAACTCCGACGGAAAAGGCAAAGACCGCAGTGGCCGATCCCCTATACTAAGAGTAGACATACTACCGATAGGAAAGGGGCTTTCTGAAAATGCGTGTATTGGTTACAGGGGCGACAGGCTTCATCGGAGGGGCGGTCGTTCGCGAACTGCTGGATGCCGGTCACCAAGTGGTTGGTCTTGCCCGTTCTGAAAAAGCCGGCAAACGGCTTACGGCATTGGGTGCCCAGGTTCAAATCGGTTCGATTGAGGATTTAGCAGGCTTGCGCAAAGCGGCTGCTGCAGTAGAGGGGGTCATTCATTTGGCATTCTTCCACAAGTTCTCGCATGCGGGCCCTCCAACTCGGCTTAGGGTTTTATTCGGCGGGAATCCTCGTCATGTGGCGATGCGATTTATGAAGGCTGCAATTGAGACCGACAGGCGAGCCATCGAGACACTTGGCACCGCTTTACCCACCGGTGACCGGGCGCTTGTCGTCGCGATGCCTACGATGACGCTTACTCCCGGCCGTCTCGGAACGGAGGATAGCGCTGGGGCTCCTCAATCCCCAGGTGGATTACGCATCATTTCTGAACATACCACCCTAGACTTGGCGAATCGGGGGGTACGTTCCTCGATTGTACGCCTCCCACCGATCGTACACGGTGAAGGCGATAAGACGGGCTTGTTCCCGAATCTGGTGAACATCGCTCGCAAGAAGGGTTTTTCCGCCTACACAGGCTCCGGAACCAACCGCTGGCCATCCGTGCATCTACTGGATGCGGCGCACCTTTTTAGACTCGCCTTAGAACAGGCTCCGGCAGGGTCCCGGTTTCATGCGGTGAGCGAAGAGGGCATTTCGTTTCAAGAGATCGCCACGGCTTTGGGCTGCCATCTGAACTTGCCGGTCCAAGGCATTGGTGTTGAAGAAGCAGGTAAACATTTCGGATGGCTTGCACCCTTCACGAAAACAGATAATCCGGCATCCAGTGCGTTGACTCAGGAGCGTTTGGGATGGGATCCAGTACATCCTACCCTTTTAGATGATATTCGGAAGGGGTATTATTTCTAATACTAACTATAAACCGAAAATGGGTGTTTCGTGGAAGGGGCGATTTCGTTGTTGATTTCAGTGACACGGGTGCGAGTAAAGGGCATGTGGGTCCTTCCGTTTTTTATTTACCACATCGTCCGGTCAACGAAGCAACTGAATAGGGCTGCCGGATTGCTGCATTCCGACCTTACACGCGACAGTTGGAGAGTAGGCTGGACGATGTCGGTATGGGAGAACAAGGATCGCATGCTGGAATACCGCAATCACGGCAATCACGCCAAGGCCATGCGGATCGCACGCCGAATTGGCGATGAAGTGGAGGCCGTCCACTGGGATGCCGATACTATTCCGAGCTGGGAGGAAGCGAAGATCCGTTTGCATCAAAAGTATGGCAGAAAACTTGACCAGAACAAGTGGTGAATTTTGCGTCCCTTTCGACCCTAGCTGGTGCCTCAATCGAGAAGATCGGTATTAACCCTTTATCCATAGGGTTTAAAGGGGCAATAGCTTCACGGTGCACCAACGGAGGAGGACATTCATATGAGAAATAAGATGATTCGGGCTCTCGTTCTCATTCTCGCATTTTCGATTGCCGGATACGCAATTGTTCAGTATGGCGTGCTTAAAGCTAGTGATGCAGGACTTGCTTCTTTCAAATTGCAAAAGCCGAATTTTGAACTCAAACCATGGATATATGTACTATACATCCATATTTTTACCGCGATATTTGCCTTGATCATAGGACCCTTTCAACTATATATGAAGCCAACGAATGCTAGGAAACGTTGGCATCGCCTATTGGGGTATGGATATGTTCTTTCAATTACAGTTAGTGGGATCGTGAGTGTATATTTATCCCTTATTGCCACAGGAGGTTGGATTGCCGGGCTTGGGTTCATGTCGCTCGATGTATTGTGGGTTGCGACGACGCTTACTGCAACGAGAAAAATTATGGCCAAAGACATCCAAGCTCATAAAGCATGGATGCTTCGCAGTTATGCGCTTACTTTTGCAGCTGTCACGCTTCGTATCTGGTTAGCTCCGCTGGCTCTTCTGTTTGGCGATTTCGAGGTGGCCTTTCGGGTTGTCGCTTGGGTCTGTTGGATTCCTAATCTGCTCGTCATAGAAGCTGTGATTTCCAGAATGAGGTTGCGGCAGCGACAATGATTCACAACTGCCATGCCAAAATAATCCGTAAAACCGCGCATCCATGGCGCGGTTTTATTTTGCGTACGGTGGAATGTGTTCGTGCCGCGCCCCAATGACGCAGGTTCCACGATGAAAAGCGAGTATAGGAGGAAAAGCGTCTCGACTGGACGAAAGAAAAGGGAGAGGAGCGCTCAAACGGAGGATACGGAAGTGGACTTTGAAGGAAGTATGGCTAGCGGCCAAACCTATGCGATTGGGGACGTCTAGCGATGGGGCTGGACCGGATCGGACTCGTTTCCGTCAGGTTCCAGCACGGCTGAGATTCAATTACGAGAGCAGAGCAACGGAACTCAACTGATCTTAACGCACGACGGTTTGCCGGTTACGCGCAGACGTATGCATCGGGCCGGATGGAATTACTACCTAGGTCGATTAGAGCTATTCCTGCTCGGGTTGGAGCCCGGCCCTGATACGTTCGTCATATCCCCCCCCCTTTCTTAACGATAAAGAGGATATTCGCTTATCGTACTGCCTTGAAGATGTTGCAACTGAATTTGATGTCCAGGGTTTAGAATTAGATTGGACATGCCTTGCATGGGATGCTGATCTAAGATTAACTGAGGGTAGCTGGTCTTTTAAGAATTTCTCCGAAACTAACTGGAATAATGTATCCAAAACTGATGCACAGATATATCTAATTAATGCTTCGAGTTCTAATGACAAGAGCACGTCAAGGAATGGTTATTTATATTCCAAACGGAGATGAGGACGATCAAACTGCACAAGCTGCAGAAGGCAACCTATTTAATTTTTGCGGGGCTGGAACGAAAATGATACCTATGTGCAAAAAGAAGGAATCGTTCAGGATTTCGGAATATACGACAGCCCCGATGCATTTTTCTCCGCTCATCCGCAAGGGCTCAGCCCGTTCAAGAAAATAATCTATAGCAGGGTTGTACGGCATCTGATGAACCGGAATGTTGGTCGTATAAGGCAGGGATAAACTAACTGATTCTAAATGTGAAAATCTGCCTACGATTTACCCCAGGACGAAGAGTTCACGGTTACCGCAGCAGAGAGTTTGCGAACGAAATTCTGTCCGTTGTGAACCTGGGAGTCGAGGTATCATTAGTTATAGGTGGCGGGGGAATATGGCGGAGAGCTGGGGCATAGAAAGAGCAGAGGCTGACAATATCGGGATACTCGCGACGGTTGTTAACAGCTTAATGCTTCGTGGTCGCTGAACCATACATCAGGCTAAGGGCAGTTCACCATCTGGAAAAGGGCTACATTGTCATCTACAGGTATTAAATGATTGGGGAATTTCTCATATTAAACATATGAATAGGCTGTACGGGGTTGATTGAACCGTTAGCCTCAGCGACTGTACGTAAGATTTTATCACTTTAATCATTGATTGAAATACCTGCGGCTTTTAAATGTCCGTGAGTTAGAATTTTACCAAATTGAGATGCAAGTTCCTTTGGAGTATAGGAAAAATCATTTTTAACCCACCACACTACAATGCCCATAAAAGTAGATGCAATATATTGGAGTAATAATTCCTTTGAAATCTTCAATGGAGTATTATCCAAGCCAACCTCCACTGTGTTTTTTATAATTTCCTCCATTTTTGCTTGAAAACCATGAATTCTATTCTCATCCAGTAACAATGCTTTGTAAAAAGGGATATTGTCCTGAATTTTCTCCAGGATGGTTTGCATTAGTTGTTCAAGCATAGAACCGCTTACAGGAGTTTTGCTGCTTGAGCATTGCTTGAGTGTACTCTTTAGTTCTTCTATTAATTCGTCCATAGATGCATTTAATAAATCGGGTTTGTTCTGATAATGAAGGTAAAATGTATTCCGGTTAATCATCGCTTTATCGGCAATATCTTGAATCGTAATTCCTTCGTATCCCTTTTCCGTAAGAAGCTCTATAAACGCCTTTTTGATCGAATGTTTGGAGCGAATGATACGCAAATCGGTTTTTTTGTTCATTATGGCTCATTCCCTTAATTTTTTTGTTAGATATACGACATTTGAGCTGAAATTGCATTTTATCTCTCAAAATCAGAAATATTAAATATTGAATGCTGACCTTTTATTAATCATAATAAACACAAGATAAATATACAACACACTGACCATTATTTATTTTATTGACCATTAATTCTAATTAAAAGGGAGATATCAAATGAAAACTATAGCCATTGTTGGAGCAGGAGCAGGTTTAGGAATGTCCATTGCGAAGAAATTCGGACAAAACGGCTTTCGCGTAGCTCTTATTGCCCGAAATGAAGATAAGTTGAACCAGCTGGTTAGTGAATTAGAACAATTGGGAATTGAAGCTGCTCCATTTCAAGCGGACATATTAAATAAAGAAGAAATCGAGAGGGCCTTCGCCGCTATTAAAGAGAAATACGGATTTATTGATGTTCTTGAATACAGTCCAACGCCGAGCATCCACACCGTAGCGCCATCATTAGAAGTAACAGAAGAAAATGCGTTATACCAATTTCAATTTAATGTTTTAGGTGCGTTATCCAGTATTCGGCAAGTGCTGCCGGAAATGCTGGATAAGCAAAGCGGGGCCTTATTATTTACTACTGGAGGCGCTGCAATCCACCCGGTACCGATGATGGGGAATGTCGGAATTGCAATTTCAGGACTTCGTAATTATATCTTTAATTTGAACAGCGAATTAGCGGACAAAGGCGTGTACGCGGGTCACCTTTCGATCGGAATCTGGATGCAGCCGAATTCAGGAGTTCAAGACAAAATCGCTGATATTTGGTACGACATGTACACCAAAAGAGACAGAGTAGAAGAATTTATAACTGAAGATCGAGTGTGATTTTGAATAATTTATGATGAAGGAGGGTTCAATTCAAGAATATGAATATCACCATTTTTGGTGCAAGTGGTGCAATCGGACAGCTGCTAACACGATTAGCTCTAGATCACGGAGATTTCGTTACGGCATATGTTAGAAACGCCCACAAAATCAGCCTCAAACATCCCAATTTGAGCCTTGTACAAGGGGAACTTTCGAATGCTTCTACCATCGAGAAGGCAGTTGCTAAATCAGATGTCGTAATCAGCACACTAGGACCAGCATCCGATATGTCACGAAAGCTTAAAGGCACGCCGATTGCGGACGGACACGAACTGATGATTAGGGCTATGAAGAAACATAACAAAACAAGGTTAATTACACTTGCGACGCCGGCTTTGCAATCAGATGACGATAAGAAAAACATTTCGACGATACTTCCAGGTGTGTTAGCCAAAGTTTTCCTTCCAAACGGTCATGCAGAAATGAAGAAGATGGAAGGAATTATTAAACAATCGAACCTTGATTGGACAGTTGTCCGAATTATTAACCCCAATGTTAAACACAAAGGGCAATCTTATGACTATTCATTCGGAGATAAATCGGCTAAATTATCGGTTTCCAGGGAAAATGTTGCCGAAATCATGTACGCTGCCACCCGTGACAACCATATGATTAGAAAAATGCCTATCGTCTATAACAAATAAGCTCAAAAAAATGCAGTATTCACCGGTTAGTGGTTAGTGAAGGAGGCTTCGAAATGAAAATCGAGATATAGTCAGATTATGTTTGTCCATTTTGTTATATTGGTAAACGGCGGTTAGAATCTGCACTGGAGCAATTCGCTCATCAGAATGAAGTGGTGATTGAATATAGAAGCTTTGAACTTAATCCGCAAGCATCATCGTACTCAGGCAAAAATATGCATCAAATGGCCTCTGAGAAACATGGTGTGAGTATCGAGCAAGCGAAAGAGGCAAATGCTAAGCTTGGACAACAAGCGGCGATGATGGGTCTGGTGTATAATTTCGACCAAATGAAGCCCACCAATACGTTTGATGCTCATCGTCTAACCCAATATGCCAAATCGGTTGGTAAAGATAAGGAATTATCCGAGAAGCTGTTCTATTCGTATTACACGGAAGCCAAGCTGATTAGCGATCATGATACATTAGCAGATATTGCAGAATCCGTTGGAATGAATAGGGACGAGACAATGGCAGTTCTCCAGTATCCATCCAAATATGCTAACGAAGTACGTTCAGATGAAGCCACAGCAAAACAGTTGGGAATAACAGGAGCCCCTTTCTTTGTCATTGATAGAAAATATGCAATTTCCGGCGCACAACCCATTGAGATATTCTTAAGCGCCCTTAACCAAGCAGCTCAATAAATAAGCCTCGCACGAATCATCAAGAGGAGAGCCGAGTGACAAAGAAAGAATGCAAAAGCACAAACCATTGGTTTGTGCTTTTTGCCGTAGCTTAAGTGTAGTTCTTATTTTATGATCAATGGTGCTGAGTTTGACTGGCGTGTAACTTATGAGTCACAAGGAGGAAAAAATGACTGAATTACTAGCTCCAGCAGGAAATATGGAGGCTTTAAAAGCAGCAATTTCTAATGGTTGTGATGCAATATACTTAGGAATGCAAAAATTTGGTGCACGTGCATACTCATCTAATTTTGATTTTGAATCGTTAAAAGAGGCTGTTACGTATGCGCATCTGAGGGACGTTAAACTCTATGTTACAATGAATACCATCGTTTTTGAAAACGAAGTTGAAGAGATGAAAGAGCAGATACACGAATTAAATAAAATCGGTGTGGATGGTATTATCGTCCAGGACCTGACTGCTTTCGATTATATCGTTAAAAACTTTCTTGATATGGAAGCACATTGTTCCACTCAAATGGGAATAGACGATTTAGACGGAACTTTATTATTTAAAGAACTTGGTGCTAAACGAGTGGTTCTGTCCCGTGAGGTTGAGATTGAAAAAGTAAAAGAGATCAAAAGAATAGCTGAAATACCTTTAGAAATTTTTGTTCACGGTGCTTTATGTGTATCTTATTCTGGAAACTGTCTAATGTCAGGATTAATGGGCAATCGAAGCGCAAATCGCGGAAGATGTGTGGGTTCATGCCGTAAGGAGTATGAACTCATGGATAAGACAACAGGTACATCTTTAGGGAAAAACCATATTCTATCTACCAAGGACTTAAACACAATCGACTATATCGAGGATTTAAAAGAAATCGATTCTTTAAAAATCGAAGGCCGAATGAAAGTGCCTACGTATGTTGCTAATGTTGTATCCAAATATCGCATGGCCTTAGATCATAAAATAACCGACGAAGATAAAGAAAATCTGAAAAAAACATTCAATAGAACATTTACTAAAGGATATTTGTTTCACGAAGATAGGAGAAATATTACAAACATTTTAAGACCTAATCACTTTGGTTATGAAATTGGAACAATCAGCAAGATTGTTAAAGACAGATATGAAATAACACTTACACGTCCTTTAAATCAAAACGATACAATCAGAATAAGTCACAACAATGAAGATGTTAATTTAGCTGTTGCAAAACTGTACGATAAAGAGGGCGAATTAATCAACAAAGCAGACGATGTCTGCTATATCAAAATCAAAGAAAAGGTGTCTAAGGGAGATTTAGTATATAAAACGAAGGATTATTTCTATAACAAAGAATTAGAATCATCACTGGAAAAAGAATTTAAGCGGTTTAACCTCGATATTAGAGTATATGCATCTCCAGATTCAAAGCTTGTCATAGATGCGGAGGGCCTAGGCTTTAATTATTCCTATGAAAGCGAGGAAATACTAGGCGAAGCCATTAATAATCCAACAACAAAAGACCAGGTAATCAAGCAATTTTCAAGATTAAATGATACGATATTCGAACTTAATCATGTGGAATATGAAGAATGCAATGCGTTTATTCCAGCTAAACTGTTAAATGCAGCAAGAAGGGATATTGTACTGGGCTTATATGACTTGAAGCTTAACAGCCAAAAGAAACGAACCAAGGCTTTGGAAGCAAAAGAAAAAATAAGCTTTGCCCCTGAAGAACCATACCTTACCGCCTCTGTAACGACTAAGGAGCAGTACGAGGCTTGCGTAAGCTGTGGAATTAAGGAAATCTATTTTAAAAACGTTGTTAGAAGAAATCAGATTGATTATAAGGAAAAAGAAGGGCAGCTACTCATTGGAGGATATGGTGGAATTTATCACTACAGAGACACGAATCCGTTTGTTACGGACTATTCTCTAAATGTTGTTAATGCTACTAGTTGCTATGAATTATATAAATTAGGGGCAAAACGAGTCACTTTATCTTATGAATTGAATAAGAGCCAAATTGAAGATTTAAGGAATGCCTATGTTGAAGATAATGACGGCTATCCTGCGCTGGAAATGATTGTATATGGCAGGGTTCCTTTGATGTTTACTAAATATTGTCCGATGAAAAAAATGAATCAATGCAGAATTTGCAAAACGAAGAGCTATGAGTTAAAAGATGAGCACGGAACGTTCCCTATCATTTCCCATAATGATTGTACAACGACGCTCCTTAATGGGAAGACACTTAATCTTCTGGATGAGCTGCCAAACATCAAAGGAATCGAGGCGCTCAGATTAAACTTCACAGTTGAATCTAAAGAGCAAGTTGTGAAAGTCATTAATATGGCGTCAGGTAAATTAAATGGCTCAATGAATAATGCTGTCTTTAATCAGGAAACAGACACAAGAGGACATTTTAATAAAGAAATTGTGTAGTCGTGGAATTCATTAAATGTCCAAAATCTTGGGAAATACTACAAGTAAATCTGGGACAGGTGCAATTCAATCCAATCATAAGGATGACCTTCAGATGAAAATATTATTAGTTGAAGATGATAAGACGATCGCGTCGGGACTGGAATATTCGCTGCAGCAAGAGGGTTATTGGACCGTTCTCTGCCATGATGCCGCTTCAGCCCGAAAGGTGCTCGCCGAAGACATCGATCAGTTCACTTTGTGCCTGTTCGATTTACAGCTTCCAGACGGAACTGGTTATGAATTATGCAAGATGGTGAAGGAACGACGGGATATTCCGGTCATTTTCTTAACGGTGATTGATGATGAGGTCAATGTCGTGATGGGACTCGATATGGGAGCCGATGATTACATTACCAAACCTTTTCGGGTTCGCGAGCTTCTCTCCAGGATCAAATCCGTCTTGCGGAGATACCAGAAGCTGTCCCACGCCGGAGCGGTCATCGACATTGACAATGTGCGCATCCATACGCTGGAAGGCAAAGTATATAAAAACGGTGCCGAAATTTCGCTAACCGCCTTGGAATACCGCTTATTGCTGATCTTTGGCAACCACGTTGGACAGGTCCTCACCAGGAATCAGCTCTTGGAGCAAATCTGGGACGTGGCCGGCGACTTCGTGAATGACAACACGTTAACGGTCTATATCAAAAGGCTAAGGGAAAAGCTGGAGGATAATCCAGAGCAGCCGGCTCTGATCAAAACGGTACGCCGTTTAGGCTATAAGGTTGGTGATTAGATGCTGCGCAATCGGGAAAATCAAATATTATTACTCGTCATGGGCTCGATCAGCTTATCGGCGATCGTCATTGCTGCTTTCATTTCGTCCGTCGCCGCAGCCCTGGTTATTATTGTATCCGTGCTGCTTACCGGCACAGCTTTATTATTCACAAAACGGAGATATTACGAGCTAGAGAAGCTGTCCGTCTATTTGCGGGAGATTAGCAGCGGCCAGGCCTCCCTTGACCCTCGCGATAATCAAGAAGGTGAGCTTAGCATCTTAAAGAATGATATTTACAAGGTGACACGCATGCTCTCCGAGCATCGTTCGCTATTGCAGCGGGATAAGCTTCAACTGACCGATGCCATCTCCGATATTTCACATCAGCTCAAAACACCGATCACCTCTATGACAGTCATGGCAGATCTGTTAAGCGCCCCTGATCTGCCTCCACGCAAAAGAACGGAGTTCACCCATCATATTCGCATTCAGCTTGAACGGATCGATTGGCTTGTTTCATCCTTATTAAAGCTAGCGAAAATGGAAGCGGGAACTATCCCGTTCAAAAAAGATCGAATACACATGGAAACCCTAATCCAAAAGGCACTGGAGCCGGTTATGATTCCGATGGATATTAAGGGACAGACCGTTTCCATCACAGGGGATGACAGCGTCTCTTTTGCCGGCGATTTCCATTGGACTGCTGAAGCGGTTATCAATATTTTGAAAAATGGAGTGGAGCATACACCTGAGGGCGGTGCGATTACCATCACATTTTCCGACAACGTGCTATTTACGGAAATCGTTATTGCTGACAACGGAGAGGGCATTCCGAAAGAGGATTTGCCTTATATTTTCAAACGTTTTTATAAAGGAAAAAATGCTAATGAAGGAAGCATCGGTATAGGGCTTGCGATGGCTCACAGCATCATTGCAAGCCAGAACGGCGTGATTGATGTAACGAGCGACAGCGGGACTGGTACAGAGTTTCGGATCAAATTTTATAAGCATGTGATTTAACAGCACTCCGTAAGTGACTGAACTGTCACCTCCAACGTCACTGTAAAGTCATTTTGGACAGATAAAATGATATTCATCAGATGAACGATGGAGGTACAACCATGCAAGTGAAGCAGCAGCGCAAGATTACTTTTATTATCACGATAGGCTACACCCTGATTATTCTTTATTTTATGCTTTTTGCTTTCGGCAGAGCGGATAAGGTAGATCAAATCAGTCAGTACACCTTTATTTTTTTGCCGGACGGTTTTTTTAGGGTGCCGGGTCTTTCCGATCTTCTACATCCGACACTGATGGACTTGGTGGGTATTGGAAACTTTGCAGCCTTCATACCTTTTGGCATACTGTTTCCGTTGTTATACCGCACCAGCTTTGTTCGCTTCATGACAGGGTTTATCCTGTCCATTCTTGTGGTGGAGACCATCCAGGCACTAACATTCCTCGGCAGCTTTGACACGAACGACGTCATACAGAACTCATTGGGCGCTGCTATTGGATTCGGGGCGTACAAGATTGGCTTCCGTACAAAAAACTACTGGAGAAATATCGCTGCTACGGGAATTGCAAGTGCTGTCTTAATGCTCGGCGTGTGGGGGGTCTTCGGAGTAGTTGATCAAGTGTTCACCAAAGAGGTGGGCCCTTTTGTAGCGATAAACGAATGGAAAGATAGTAACGGAAATCGATTAACGGGAACCAAACAGGACAGTCTTAAGATTGGCGGTCAAGACGTGACACCCCAATATAATGTGTATGGCATCGAAGGTAAAAAGAAGGAAACATATACGTATTCGCTAGGCAATAAGGGAGAGCTGTATCTTAGCTTGAATTATGGAATTCCTGATCATAAGGATTTTCAGGGCAGCATTAAGGTTACGGTTGACGGGCATGAGCTCCTGTCTGTATCTGCAGAAGATCAGCTCCATGAGCCGGATATGAGGATCCTTTATCTCACCCGGGCTAATGAGCTTAAGATAACCATTGAGGGGAATGAAACCCTTTGGGATATTGGATATAGAGAGATGGTATATACCTGGAATTGAGCATCTAGGGAAGGGGGGATGACAATGGAGATTTTAACAATTGAAAATTTGTCCAAAATATACGGCACAGGCGAATCGGCGGTGAAGGCGCTTGATGATGTTTCCTTTTCGGTCCAAAAAGGTGAATTCGTCGTAATTATCGGACCTTCCGGATCGGGAAAATCGACACTCCTTCATATGCTGGGCGGTGTGGATCGACCGACTGGCGGGAAAGTGTATGTTCAGGATACGGATATGTATACCTTGGACGAAACGCAGCTGGCCATCTTTAGACGCAGGCAAATCGGGCTGATCTACCAGTTTTTCAATCTGATTCCCGTCCTGACGGTGGAAGAGAATATTACGCTGCCGCTCTTGCTGGATCAACAAAAGGTAGATCAAAAGCAATTGGCTGATCTTGTGAATACGTTGAATTTGCAGCATCGATTAAACCATCTGCCGAATCAGCTATCCGGCGGACAGCAGCAGCGTGTCTCGATTGGCAGGGCGATCATCGGCAATCCTGCGATCATGCTGGCCGACGAACCCACCGGGAATCTGGACAGCAGGAATAGCAGCGAGATCGTCGATTTATTGAAAATGCTGAATAAGACCTATCATCAGACACTGATCGTAATCACGCATGACGAACGGATCGCCCTGCAAGCCGACAGAATCATTTCAATCGAAGATGGGAGGATTGCCAAAGACGAGGTGATAAGGCGATGAATATTGTCAATACATTAACCATCCGGCATCTGAAGCAGAACAAGAGACGAACACTTGTGACTATTCTTGGCGTAATTATTTCGGTATCCATGATGACCGCTGTCATTACGCTTGTTTTTTCCTTTGCGGATTTAATGATCAGACAAACTATCACAGATACAGGGGAGTGGCATATTCAGTATCAAGATATATCCAAGGAACAGCTTGCGGCGATACAGGGCGATGATGCAACCAAAACGGTTGCAATCACAAGAGACCTTGGGTATGCCCCATTAGAAGGGGGACAAAATTCCAATAAGCCGTACTTGTTCATTAAGGAATATGATGTGCAAGGGTTCACACAATTTCAGATTGAAATAAGCAAGGGGCGTCTTCCGCACACGGACAAGGAGGTTGTGATCTCCGAGTCTGTTGCAACAAATGGCAAAGTGAAGTACGAAATCGGCGACCGTCTAACGCTTCGCGTCGGCGACCGATTCGAACAAGGGGGCGATCATCCCCTGGATCAGACGGAACCGCTGCGCAGGGAAGACGGCACATTGACCGAGACATTACAGCATAGCATAATTAGGGATTATACGGTGGTAGGCTTCATTAAACGTCCGGTGTCGGAAACGGCTTGGGCCCCGGGTTATACGATCATTAGCTATGTCGATGATCATATCATCGGGGGGGACGATCGGGTCGATGCGTCGGTGGTCTTGCAGCAGGTCAATCCGTTCTTGTTCGCACATGCGGAGAAGCTGGCTGAGAAAAACCAAATTGACACTGTCCAATATAATAACGATTTGCTTCGTTATTATGGCTTGTCCAGCAGCGGAGCCTCATCCAGCATGATGTTCTCATTATCGGCAATCATTATGGGGGCCATTATAATTGGCTCGGTTGGGCTCATCTATAACGCTTTTGCGATATCCGTCTCGGAACGTTCCCGCCATTTAGGGATGCTCGCGAGCGTGGGGGCGACGAAAAGGCAGAAGCGAAATTCCGTATTTTTTGAAGGTATCGTCATTGGTTTGATCAGCATTCCCATTGGCATCTTATGCGGTCTTGCCGGAATCGGAATCACCTTTTCGTTCATGAACACAATGATTGAAGGGGCATTATGGACTAGTGAAAAGCTGAGGCTTATCGTCACGCCGTTATTGCTCTTGATTACTTGTCTTGTTTCGATGCTGACGATTTTCGTTTCGGCGTATCTCCCGGCGGTTAAAGCATCTAGGGTATCTCCCATGGACGCGATTCGCCAAACCACTGACGTAAAGCTTACGGCCAAAGCAGTGAAGACGTCGAAGATCATTCGTAAGCTCTTCGGAATCGAAGCAGAAATCGGGCTGAAAAACTTAAAAAGGAACAAACGAAGACATCATGTTATTCTTTTTTCGCTTGTCATCAGCATCGTTTTGTTTTTGACGATATCGTTTTTCACGACTGGCCTGACACAATCTCTGGCATTGTCGCTGGAAGGCATCAATTACGATATTGAAGTGTCGTCCAGTAATGGAAAAAGACTAGATGACCGGTTGATGCAATCGCTTGTATCTCTGGATGGCGTCACGGAATACAACGTGAGTCATGAGTTAGTCGGGAACGCTTGGGTCGATGCAGCAAGCATCGCCGACGAGTTGCAAGAGAAGGTTAAGCAGGATAAGAGTATGCTGCAAGACGGGAAATACCCTTACGAAATTAAACTCTATGCACTGAATGATTCGAGCCTGCAAGCCTATGCCAGAGCGGTTGGCGCAGATTACGAACAGCTTACGGATCTGGATCATCCCGCCGCAATCGTGATGGATACGATTCATTACAAAGATATAGATACGGGGAAATATATTCAGACGAAGTCTATATATGCGAATATCGGTCAACATATCGAGCTAACGAGTTTTATTAATGAGAGCGGGGAAGAAACGAAGGCAAATAAAGTGATATTTGCCGCATTGACGGATAAGGCACCGATGGGGATGAGCCCGGTAGGCGTAGGTGGGTTAAATATGATCGTGTCGGAACGCGTCATGAATCGGCTGGCAGACGGCGAGGAGCTGGCTAACGCTTCGATGTACCTCCATTTGAAAAGCACGGAACCGGTGAAAACGCAGCAGGAAATTGAAGCGATGAATGAGACCAATCTGAATGTCTACAATGTATATCAATCCAGAATAAGCGAAGAACAACAGATTCTGCTGATGAACGTCTTTTCTTACGGTTTTATCGTATTAATCTCTGCGATTTCCGTTGCGAACATCTTTAATACGATCTCAACAGGGCTGGCTCTTCGCAAACGGGAATTTGCGATGCTGAAATCCGTAGGCGCGACGCCAAAGGGGTTTGCAAAAATGCTGAACTATGAGAGTGTTTTTTATGGGGTCAAGTCGCTCTTGTATGGGCTTCCTGTCAGTTTCGCCGTGATGGTTCTAATCTATAAAGCATTTGCGAACAAATTCAGCTATGGGTTCACCCTGCCCTGGATGAGCATTCTGTCTGTCATTGTGTGTGTATTTGTCATTGTCAGCTCTGCGGTTGTTTATTCCGGAGCTAAAGTAAAAAAGGAGAATATTATTGATGCATTAAAGCAAGAGAATATATGATTCACTTACTTCACCCAGAGGAGGAGACGTTACCCGACGTCACACACAATCATGCGAGTCAATCGATTGCTCTCCATGCTGCTGATCATCTCCGGTAAAGGTACGGTAACGGGCAAGGAGCTTGCCGAGCATTTCGAGGTATCCTTGCGGACGATCTACCGGGATATCGAAAAAATAGGAGAAGCCGGCATACCGGTTGCATCGTCCAGCGGCAAGGGCGGAGGATACTATATTATGGACAGCTATAATATAACCAGCCTCTTTTTAAACCAGGATGAAGCTCATACGTTTGTAGCTGTAATGAAGAATTTACACGGCTTGTTTGGCAGGAACGAAGCTTTTAATGACATCATGCTAAAGGTTGAGCATACCTATAAGCAGGAGCAAGGTAAGCACAAACTGACTCTGGATATGTCCCATTTCAGCATGGAGCAGGAAATTAAAGAGTACATGGGGATCATAAGCAAGGCCATCACGGATAACAGGCTGCTGGTGTTCGACTATATCAACAGGGATATGGAATACCTGGAGCGAACGGTAGAGCCAAGCTGGATTGACTTTCGCCACGGCCATTGGTACGTGATAGGTTTTTGCCGGGTCAGAGAGGACTACCGCAGATTCAAGCTCGTGCGGATCAAGCAACTGAAGCAGGGACCGCCTTTTGCAAAAAGAGAGCTGCCCGATGACCGAATCGCCGAGGTCATTGAGCACAGCTATTCGCAGCGGGACATACAGGTTGTGCTCAGATTCACTTCGCGAATTGGCGCGCAGCTTACTGAGTACTTTCAGAAAGAGAAAATTAGCCGGGGTGAAGATGGCTTCTATCTCGTTAGGGATACTTTTCCTCATGAGGAGGGCCTGCTGAAATTCATTCTAAGCTTCGGCAAGGAGTGCGAGCTGCTGGAGCCTCGTGAATTACGGGCGGAGCTTCAGCAATATATGCAAAATATGCTTCTATCCTACAATGACTGACGCCCTGGTGTCAGTCATTGTGTTCTATAGTGGGGATATCGGCGGAAAGAATACATACCGCCCGCTATAACTAGGCTAGGAGTGAACCGACTAAATGAAAGCCAGCATTTTGGACGATGATTTCAATGAATGGGGTACGGAGGACACACGAACAGAACTGATACGGAAGCTGCAAAGATTGGAGGAGGAACGTTATATCCTGCGTGAGGGAGAAAGGTTACAAGACTTTACCTGTCTGATGCTGCGACATATTGGCGATCCGGAGCCTGTGCTCCGTGAGCATATCTATTCGATTTTTTACATATGGCTGAAGCGCGATAATAAGTTCTCCTGTGAGGAAATGTGGAAACTTTTGGCTGTTCTAATGGATGACCGGCATTTGTTCTATCGGATTGGAAGCGAGGGTGACCAAAGTGTGCTTACCAGGGCGTTCTCGGTTCTGCCTGTCGCTCTTATTGTGCAGCGGGACAGGAACAATCCATTCTTGACTCCGGATGAGTTCCAGCATCTAAAGCATTCGCTGCTTCGCTACTACCAGGAGGAGAAGGACCTGCGCGGTTATCTGGCAGTCGAAGGCTGGGCTCATGCTGCGGCTCATGGGGCAGATGCCCTGGAGGAGCTGATCCGCTGTCGGGAAAGCGATAATGTGTTGCAGCGCGAGGTGCTGGAGGCGGTTAAAGGGATGCTGCATAACGGTGTGCGGATTTTTGACGAGGAGGAAGACGAGCGCATGGCCAGCATTGTGGACACGATGATTAGCGAAGCACTGCTTCCGCAGCAGGAGATTGCCGACTGGATTCATTGCTTGTCGAAGTGTACGGAATGGCCGGATACGCGCACGCAGAGAATCGCCAGAGTAAACGGGAAAAATTTCGTACGCAGCCTGTATTTCAGAACAAGGGTCCGGAATGACGGAAATAATCTTATTCTTAACGGCGCCATGCTGACGGCTGAAGCTAAATTAAACCGTTTTAATGAGGCTAATTAAGAAGTGCGCTAGAAATAATACATATGGAGGTAATTAAGTTTGAGTACCCACTACTATTTCAGTTGGTTTAATGAATTTTTTCCGGAGAAGCTGGTCCATTGTTTGCAGGAGGATATACAAGACAGACAATCGCTTGTTATGATTAGTGCTGACCCGTCTGGTTATACAGATGAGCCAATTAACTTTGATGATATCTCTGAATGGACATGGCTGAATCAGGCTAATATTATTTTTGATGAATATCATTTCATTGATTACCGCATGCAGAAGGAAGATGCCCGGCGATTCATTCAGAACGCTTCCGTCATTTTTTTATGCGGCGGTTATCCTGGTTTGCAGAAGGATTTCTTGGCGGATTATGAATTAGCGGACATTATTAAGAACAGCAATGCCATTATACTGGGTGCCAGCGCCGGTGCGCTAAACATGTCTGCTCAATGGTTAAGCTTGAATGACACGGACCATGAAGTTGAAACAGGTACTATTTATGAAGGTATGGGCTTTGATCAATTTGCCTATGAATCTCATTCTAAACGGGGCTACGACACGTTTGTTCAAGGCTACCTGTTCCCCTTGTCTGAAGAGATTGATGTCTATGCGGCAGAACAGGAGAGCGCTATACGGGTAAAGGACGGCAAAATCGAAACAATGGGTCCTATATATTTAATTTCCCGCTCAAAGATTCAGAAATTGGTTGAGACGCTCTTCCTGAATTTTTCGGAAAAGGCTTTTATTTTATCCAAGAAAATTCCTTTCAGTTGATCGGAACCTTCTTTCGGTGCAGCATAAGCCTTATAACCGCCAAATGATTCAATGCAGACAGCGGCTTCTCTCAGATCAGCGGGGATATTCCGGTCTATTATTTCTTTTGTCTCCTTTTGCTTCTCATTGCAAATGAAGTATCCCATTCTTTTCTAAAGCAATTCATTATGATTTTTTTTGATAAAGTCGCGAATGGGTTTGTATATTTTCCCGTCCCTGACTCCTGCACCCAAAATGATGTAATCAAAATCCCCGATATTAGGCTTCTCCAGTTCTATATTACAAAGGGTACAATCCGAAATCTCTTCTGCTAAAATTTTTATACATTGTTCTGTTGCCCCTGTTTTCGTAGCATATACAACTAGTACTGCCATTTGACTCATCCTTTGTCATTTAGAATATGAATCTGTTCCTCTAGAACGAACGGTAACCAAAATGTGGTCAAGTTTTCCCGTGATATTAGAGAGGCCTGTGTTAAAAATGGGGGGATTCGCCCAGCTCTGTCACGGCAAGTCAGCGTCTTTACGTAAAATGCGCCCAGGCGATTGGATGATCTACTATTCCCCACGCACGGAAATCACGAAAGGTGAACCACTCCAAGCGTTCACAGCAATCGGAGAAGTGGCTGATGATAGAGTCTACGAATATCCGATGTCCGAATCGTTTGTGCCATTCCGCAGAAATATCAGCTATATATCATGCCAGGAAGTAAAGATTAGAGATCTATTAGAGCAGCTTAGCTTTACGCGCGGGAACCGAAACTGGGGGTATTCCTTCCGCTACGGCCATTTTGAAATCGGACGCGAGGACTTTCTGATCATTGCCAGTGCGATGCTTGAGCCAAGCTTGCAGATAGAATGTTTTTGAACTTGTCTCTTCAGACAGCGCGGGGAACCGTATCATAAGTAGGGCGGAATTTTTATAGCTGCAATAATAGCTTTGGGAATTCAAGTTTCTTAAGGTCTGCAGGTTATGTGAGCTTGGAAACCTAACTCTTTATACGTAGAAATAAAGGATGATAGTAGCCAAAACAGTTGAATAGTTTGTGCTGAAGTGTTGCCACCTTGTCGTAGCTCATTGAGTTCAGACAGGACCCTACTCTTTGAAATATAGTTTACCACAATGTAAATATGGCTTGTTGCATTAGGATGATTCAGCGTTTTGATTTTTAAGTCTGTTGTTTCAATGCATAGCATAAGATAGCATATTTGGCCTTGATCGGAAATATTTGTTTATGGCTAGTTTGGGTGAACCATACCACAAATAGTGGTAAAGCGGAAAGTTGAGTTGAGGGTTGAAGCTTCAATGCTAAATCTATTAAGAAGCGCGTTAAGACCTAACTCATGTGGAATTGGTCATATATGCCGAGACGAGACCTTTATCAGGAATAGTTCTCCACCATTTGATATAAATAATTTCGAAAGTCTTCAAGATAGGTTTTGGGCTCTACAACTTTTAGATGAGTGCCAAAGCTTGCTAAAAGTTGAAATCCCAAATAATTTTGAGGGACATATATGGTTGCTAATAAAAGTCCAGAACCATGGTCTTCAATACTTCGTCGACCATACCTTTCGATGATTTGATCTTTTATGCTAGGCGATATCCATGCCTTAATCGTGACGAATTGCGGTAGATAACTTGCTTCGTGTCCTTGCTCAGACCAATCGTCTCTAGGATGAAACGCGCGTTCATCCATAGTAATATGATCGATCCGGGATAACTTGAATGTTCGAGACCCCTGTCGATGTAAACAGAATCCTTTCAAGTACCAACTCGATTCGCTAAAATGCAGCTCATAGGGCTCAACCATTCTATCCGTTACAGCCCCGTCTTTATCTGTATAATCAAACGAAACCAGCCTTTTCTTTGATATGGATTCTTGACATGTCTTTAAGGTTTCAAGAATCTCGGACCGACCTTCCCAATCATAAAACGACAGTTGAATGGAACGATTCAGAGACAATGGACTAACCATTGCCTCTATTTTTTTTATCGTTCTTTCCACTTCTTCAGTAAGGAGGAGTTGTTCCAATCCGCCGAGCGCAGCCAATATATTCTGTAAATCGGAGCTGCTTAGAAGGCGTTTATCGACCTTGTATTCGTCCATTATGCCGTAGCCGCCTTTGACGCCAATGACAGAGTAGATCGGGATGTTACATAAGCTCAATGTTTCCATATCGCGAAGGATCGTTCTTTTGGAAACATGGAATAGTTGTGAGAATTCCGTTGTAGAAACAATCTCTTTCCTCAGCAATATCATGATAATCGAAATGAGTCTCTCCACTTTGTCCATAATTGCCCTCTTTTTTCTACATGAATTCAGAACGGTGACAATAAGATGTCACCGTTTATCCATTATACTACATGTATCACAAGAAGGAGGTTTTGATTTAATGTTTAATCCAACCGATTTTCCCAAGCCCACCCTTATCTCAGTCAATGGTGTGGAACTCGAAGTGTTTGAAGCAGGCCGAGAAAACGCTGGAAAACCTATTGTACTCTGCCACGGCTGGCCAGAGCATGCCTTTTCTTGGCGCCATCAGATGGCCGCCCTTGCCGCAGCGGGCTACCATGTCATCGTCCCCAACCAGCGGGGTTACAGCAACTCATCCCGTCCGCCCGAAGTAACAGACTATGACATTGAACACTTGTCAGGTGATCTCATCGCGCTTCTCGATCACTATGGATACGAGGATGCTACCTTTGTCGGTCATGACTGGGGTGCATTTGTCGTTTGGGGACTGACCTTGTTGCATCCAAACCGCGTCAATAAAGTGATAAATCTGAGCTTGCCTTACCAAGAGCGCGGAGAAAAACCCTGGATCGAGTTCATGGAAGAAATACTTGGCGGCGATTTCTATTTCGTCCACTTCAATCGACAGCCAGGCGTCGCGGACGCCGTATTCGAAGACAATACATACAGGTTCCTTCGCAACCTGTACCGGAAGAACGAGCCTCTCAGAGCACCTGAGCCAGGTATGGCGTTGATCAATCTCGCCAGAGCAGAAACACCGCTCGGTGAGCCCGTAATGAGCGAAAGTGAGCTGGCCGTTTACGTCTCCGCTTTTGAAACATCAGGATTCACGGGCAGCATAAATTGGTACAGGAACCTTGACCGCAACTGGCGGTTATTGGCGAAAGTGAACCCAATCATCCAGCAGCCGACCCTCATGATCTACGGCGACCGGGATGTGGTTGCGAAGTCTGAAAACCTGACAAAGTTCGTGCCCTATGTGGAAGTGGTCAATCTGGATTGCGGTCATTGGATCCAGGAAGAAAAGCCGGAAGAAACAAACCAAGCGATTTTGAGATGGCTGGAACAGCAGAATGCCATCTAGTCCCAAGAGCGTTTCAAGGCTGAGCCTGCCCTACGGCTTGACCGGAGGGTGGAATGAGACGCGGCCACCGTCTTTGAGGTGACTGATTGGGCACCGCAACCCCGGTTGGGCTAGTACGTGTCTTCTAATGGTGTGGCGGTCGTGAGCCATGCGGGCGGCGTACGGTGTGGTCAGCGTGTTGAAGGAGGGCAAGGGGCATGATCAGGCTCATGGGTCTGATCTCCGAGTACTTCGTCGCTTGGATAGAAGTGGACTCGATCCCGCCGCACGCGGTGCACGGCGGTACAATACTTGTATAACAACATTCCTAGCAATCTACCGGCTGACACAGTGCAAGCCGCGATGATGCTGAATAGAGTCGCTTAGCAAGCAAAACATAGAAGGACAATAAGGGCACCCTAAGAGGGTGCTTCTTGATTTCGCGCTATTAAAAACACATAGAAAAAACAACAAATGATTTCGCGTTAGAGATGATACGGTGAACCGTATCATAAGTAGGGGCAAGTTTTTTGCTGACTTTTTTGTGCAGAGAATGCACGGCATTCACTTCTTATCTCCGATAAAATTTATCTTGAAGGGAGGGAAAACGATGGATTGGTTGGACAGGATGATTAGCGCCATGGAATATATCGAAGCAAATCTGGCGGACAATATCTCATATGATGAAATAGATCAGAGAGCCTGTTGCTCTACTTATCATTTTCAAAGAATGTTTCCGTATATTACTGGAGTATCGTTATCTGAATACATCCGACGTAGACGGTTGACATTGGCATCATTTGAACTGCAGACAACGAATGCAAAGGTTATAGATATTAGAGTATATGCATGTCCAGATTCAAAGCTTTTCATAGATGCGGAGGGCTTAGGCTTTAATTATTCATATGAAAGCGAGGAAATACTAGGCGAAGCCATTAATAATCCAACAACGAAAGACCAGGTAATCAAGCAATTTTCAAGATTAAATGATACTATATTCGAACTTAATCATGTGGAATATGAAGAATGCAATGCGTTTATTCCAGCTAAACTGTTAAATGCAGCAAGAAGAGATATTGTACTGGGCTTATATGACTTAAAGCTTAACAGCCAAAAGAAAAGAACCAAGGCTTTGAAAGCAAAAGAAAAAATAAGCTTTGCCCCTGAAAAACCATACCTTACGGCCTCTGTAACGACTAAGGAGCAGTACGATGCTTGCGTGAGCTGTGGAATTAAGGAAATCTATTTTAAAAACGTTGTTAGAAGAAATCAGATTGATTATAAGGAAAAAGAAGGGCAGCTACTCATCGGAGGATATGGTGGGATTTATCACTACAGAGAAACGAATCCGTTTGTTACGGACTATTCTCTAAATGTTGTTAATGCTACTAGTTGCTATGAATTATATAAATTAGGTGCAAAACGAGTCACTTTATCCTATGAATTGAATAAGAGCCAAATTGAAGATTTAATGAATGCCTATGTTGAAGAAAATGACGGCTATCCTGCACTAGAAATGATTGTATACGGTAGGGTTCCTTTGATGTTTACAAAATATTGTCCGATGAAAAAAATGAATCAATGCAGAATTTGCAAAACGAAGAGCTATGAGTTAAAAGATGAGCAAGGAACGCTCCCTATCATTTCCCATGATGATTGTACAACGACTCTCCTTAATGCGAGGACGCTTAATCTTCTGGATGAGCTACCAAACCTCAAAGGAATCGAGGCACTTAGATTAAACTTCACAGTGGAATCCAAAGAGCAGGTTGTGAAAGTCATTAATATGGCGTCAGGTAAATTAAATGGCTCAATGAATAATGCTGTCTTTAATCAGGAAACAGACACAAGAGGACATTTTAATAAAGAGATTGTGTAGGTAGCCAAAGGGATGGTTCTGGCGATATGATGGCGGGAGCGAAACCAACAGCGGCAGCGGTCAGATTATGGCGTACATAAATGCCCGGACGGCAGACTCTGCGATTGGGGTATTCCGCGTACAGAGTGGTCATTGAACATAAAGAGTATTTGTTCTCTGGTGTTGGACTAATCCATCAACGAAATAATCAATTTTGCATGTTGGTTCATCGTGGAAATGATTTTCGTATTGCTGGCCCGTGTATCGCTGTCTTCCTACTAATCGTTCAGCTTAACATAAAAGAACAAGAAAGAGCTGCCCAGTACTGGGCGGCTCTAAAACTTGCCGCTTCAACCATCGCAGTGAACGTGTCAGAAGTAAGGAAAAGTCTTTTTGAGAGGCCGACTGCTTTTCAGCAGAAATCCCCTTATCGTTGAATCTACATTGGTTAGTTGTAGAAATCTTAGGATCGAAGTAACCTTCGAATTTAAGGACGATAGACTAGGTCCAAAACATCGAACTTCCAAGTTAAGATGCTTAGGTAGTCCTCAAATTACATCACCTCTAACTCCTGCCCATCCCCGTTAACGATATAATTCAGCTCGCCAACAAATACCACAATCTCCAGCCCAGGATTAAAATCCTTATGTATCAGCAGCAAAAGATCAATTAACGATATCTCTGAACCCAGCTCTACCTTGTGTCCCTGGAAGAAGCTGTTCCAGGCCATCCCGGTAGCGGGCATGTTCTTCGGCGCGTATACGAACCGCAAAGCGCTGGAAGAGGTAGCCGAGGCCGCGCGGATGCTGTATCGTAAAAAAAGGATTTTGGAGAGATTGGCGCAGGGCGGGAAGAGTGCGGAGTGAATAGCGAAAGAGTTAAGGGATGAAGGAATAGTGAGGCCTTCAATTTCGTTCTATAGATGTTACGGTGAACCGTATCATAAGTAGCGGCTAACTTCCAGTGAGCTGTAAAACCAAAAAGAATAGAGGCAAAGTGCTTTCAATGTGTCAAAAAGTAGTCACTACAACTCACTTTTCGCGAAGGGAAAATTACTATGTCGCATACCGATATCGTGGCCGAACACGCTGCCATTCGCAACTGTTTATCCCGGTATCGCCTGCCTCTTTATTATTCCAAACCGGTTCTGGCTCATATCTGAAAAATCCCTCTTTAGAGTTGAATCGACAGACTATTCCTAAATCCCCATCCTCCAGCACAACTCCTTAAAAACCTCAGTCGACCGTCTAAGCACTCTCTTCATATCCTCATCTTGTATCATATCTCCCCCCTCCCATTCCCCGTTAACGATATAATTCAACTCACCCAAAAACACTACAATCTCAAGCCCAGGGTTGTAATCCGTATGTGCAAGCAGCGTAAGATCAATTAATGATATCTCTGTACCAAACTCTGTCCTATGCTCATAGATGCATAAAGCACGAATCATGGAGATGAGTGCTGAATGACATAGAAAGAACGCAGTTTTATATTGCTTGTGATTTTTCATGATATGAGCTAACTTCATGTGATATTGAGCAAGCTCTGTATAGTCGTTGATTTTCTCTTGCATGCTTCTTCCCATAGTGAAGACCTCCCACACCGAGTTTGGAAAAGTATTACACTATTATAATACTTATAAATATTAAAATATATAATGATATTTATTTATTGGTGTTTACCTTTAGGAAACTTGTCTACACTTTTGACATGGAGAGGTGAATACCGTGATGGATAAAGAAATATTGAAGCTCGTAGGAACCCGGATTCGGGCTCTTCGGAAAGAGCGGGGCTTATCGCAGGAAGCGCTTGGGGAGAAAGGCGGATTTCATTTTTCATACATAGGGCAGATTGAACGTGGTGAGAAGAATGTTTCTTTATTGAATTTACATAAGATAGCAGAATCGCTTGAAGTTAATTTAGTTCAGCTGTTTGCGTATCAGAATGAGGATTTCTTGATTACCTCAGCAGAGAGCGATATTCAGGATATCGTAAGTATGCTTCGTGATTCCAATGATGAGAAGATACGTGTGGCTAAAAATGTGCTAAAAGAATTATTATGAAGCAAGGCAAGGGGCTGTCCCATAAGTGGATTTTCTATGACTTAGACAGCTTTCTTCATTCTTAAGACCTCAAAAAGTGAGCAAAGCAGCGATTCTCCCGTTATTGGAGGATCGCTGATCTGTGTTTTTGGTCATTGGCAGCTTGCTTCAGCAGATTATGAGCAAGTGAAAGCCACCCGACTTCAAGCGTCACTTTTTCCATGCCGCGAAGCAGAAACCTCCGGAAGCCCCGGTTGTTCTTCAGTTGTCCAAACACGCTTTCTGGTTCTGTCATTCGGCGGACGGCCAAGGCATAACCTTCTTCACT
>NZ_LVYY01000029.1:0-26682 GCF_001909085.1 Paenibacillus sp. P32E
GGTTGCTCGACACTTCCATTTTACCAAAGGGCGATTTCTTTTTGTGATTTTTGAAAGAATTGTAGGAACGTTCCCCCGCTTAAACAGCGGAGAGGACGGACTGATTGCGGAAAAGCGGTAGCGGTCGCCTTGCTCTCCGGATTTTTACCGCTACGGGAAATAAATAAAATCTGGAGAGCACAGCGATTGTAGCAACGGTCCGTTCGCGGAGCGTCCGCACCAAGTGCGCAAGTCCATCCAACTCAAAAACAGCGGGGCTGTCTCAAGTAGCCATTTCATGGCTTTTGAGACAGCCCCCTGCAGTAGTATGCCTCCTATTCTACGATCGGGTTTCTACTATATATCCTTGCAGCAAATCTGCCCCCAGTTACACCGTCGGAATCGTCCCTCCGTCAATCACATATTCACTGCCAGTAATCGAAGCAGCCCGGTCAGATACTAAGAAAGCCACTAACTCGCCAACCTCCTCAGGCAGTCCCGGACGGCCAAGAGGGATACCGCCCAGTGAATCCATCAACTGCTTCAGTGCAGCTTCCCGGCTTCCTGCCGCCTGGGCAATCCGTTCTATCATTGCTTCCGCCGCCTCAGTCTGGATAAAGCCCGGGGCTACGGTGTTAATGCGGATGCCACGCGGTGCAAATTCATTGGACAAGCCTTTGCTGTAGTTGGACAGCGCAGCTTTGGCAGCAGCATAAGCCAGTGTAGTTTCATACAGCGGCAAGCGTCTCTGAATCGAGGAAATATGTACGATGACACCGTAGCTCTGCTCCAGCATCAGCGGCAGGAGCCCGCGGTCCAAGCGGACGGCTGCAAGCAGATTCCAGTTCAAAGCCTGAAACCAGTCATCATCGGTCAGAACAAGCGCTCCGCCCGGAGGTGTGCTGGAACCTCCTACATTGTTCACCAGAATATCGATGCCGCCAAGCACTTCCTTCACCCCTCGGATGACCTTCTCCACCCCTTCAGTAGTAGCAATATCCGCTTGCACGAAAAGCTCTGGCTCCGGCAGACCGGCAGGCCGTGTACGGGCAGTCGTTAATACAGTTGCACCGCTTCCCGCCAGCCTTTTGGCAATGGCCTCCCCCATGCCCCGGGTACCTCCGGTCACCAGTACTCTTTTCCCTTCAAATTCATGTGCGGTATCCTTATAAGCTATATTCATTTCTTATCCTCCTCTGAATGAGTTACCGCTGTGGAGACACCTTCAATGATAAACCCACGGTAGGTTCCGCCCCGAAGCCGATGCTGTACCGCATCTTGATACGCTGGACTATAATACCAGGCCTTGGCCTCCTCAAAGCTGGGAAACTCAAGAATAGCTGCTCCTTCCATAGCGGGGCCCTCTATCACTTCATGGGTCCCATACATGGCAAGCAGAGTTACGGGGTGGCCCGCCAGACCGCCAGGCGCTTTTTGTGAATAGATTCCGAGCTCTTCCGGATTTTGGCTTTGCTCGCGAATAAAGATGACAAATGCACTCATAGTTCTCCTCCATTCTTCTATTGAAGTGCCTGCTGATCTGCTACAGGAATAGTTTACACCGCCCCTTTATATAAGTATAATTTATCTTATTTATATAATTGATTATTATTATTCATATATAAAGGAGGGATTCCCCTGGAACTCACACAATTGGAATACTTCATTACCGTCTCTAAATTTGAGCACATGACCCTGGCCTCCAAGGCCCTTAACCTGACCCAGCCTGCCTTAAGCCACGCCATTTCGAAGCTGGAGGATGAGCTCGGGATGCCGCTGTTTGACCGGAGTGGCCGGAATATCCGGCTCAACCGTTACGGGATACAGTTCGCCAAGCGGGTAGAAGAAGCTCTGCGGAGTATTGAAGGGGGGATTCAGGAGATCAGAGAGTGGGCTGACCCGGATACCGGCCTAATCTCCATTTCCTATCTGAATATTCTGGGCGTTGATTTGGTTCCAAACCTGGTGAAGGAATATAAACAGCACCATCCGAAGGTGCGTTTTGAATTATTTCAAGGCAGCCTTGGGGATCTGGATGAGCATTTTGACAAGGGCAGTTCGGACCTGATGATTACCTCGAAGGAATCCGCAATAATGAAGCACGAATGGCTGACGATTCAGAAGGTGCCGCTGTTTATCGTCGTTTCCACCCAACACCCTTTTGCCCAGCGGACTTCCCTCCGTTTGACCGAGTTGTCTGGTGAACCTTTTGTAGGTCTCAAAAAAAACTGCGGCTTAAAAGCCACGCTCCACGCACGTTTCGAAAATACCGGCTTTCAGTTGACCTCTACCTACGATGCCGAGGATCTGGTTACAGTCGCCGGCTTCATCAAAGCAGGACTCGGTGTATCCGTGCTTCCGCAAACGCCGGGGCTGATGCTGGAAGGGCTCGTATGGGTTCCCATAGCCGAGGAAGGCTGGGAATGGGAAATTGGCCTCAAATGGAGAAAAGACCGCTACCTCCCGGCAGCGGTCAAACCTTTTATTGATTTTATCGAACAGCGGCAGGCTCCATGCTAATTCAGCAGGTTCAGCTCCCGTGCCCGGGCAACAGCCTGCGCACGGCGCTTCACGCCAAGTTTGCCGTATAACCGGAACACATGGCTTTTTACCGTTCCTTCGGTGATCCCAAAGCGGGTGGCGATTTCCTTATTGGAGAGTCCGTCGGATAGCGAGCACAGGATCTCGTGTTCCCGGAGCGTCAGCGGTTCCATCAACGGTTCAGCCTGCGCTGCAGCTAACAGATCCACCGGATGCTCAACAGACAAACCGGGTATTAAACGATCCGCTTGCGGGTCAGGCCCGGTTGCACCTGCTGTGGAAGGACCCGCCGGACGGGATTCTTCAAGGGCCTGCTGATACACCATCCGGGTGATCATAAAGTCAAGCAAGGTTTGCAGCTCATCCGTAAAGGCTCCGGCGATCAGATGATTCTCCAAATATACAACAGACCTCTCCACTCCCCCAGGGAAGAAAACAGGCAGACATAAAACGGATAAAGACTGGTTACCCATGATGTATGGATCAGCTGCATAGGAACTGACTGAAGCATTAGTAAGCAATACCGGCTCTCCCGTCCTCATTACGTAGCGAACCACCGATTCTGCATATCTGTCTTGCGGATTCTCTGCTGAGCCGCTTCGGGCAACAATTATATATTCTTCCTCGCGGCTGCCAAAAATATATCCTTTCACCGCTCCTGAATAGCGGAGTGCCGACTCCAGTAAGCTGTTGAGTCTGTCTCTCCAGTCCGAGCGGCCTGCTCTTTCAGCAGAGCTGGACATTTGCCGGAGCAGCTCTTTTCCGTTGTCTGAATACACCGCCCTTTCAGCGGGTCCTGTTGCCGCACCCACCACCAGCTGTTCCATGGTCCTCCCGGCTACCGGTAACTTCAGATCCGGATATGCCTGTCCAAGCTGAGTTGCCTTGGCGGCAGCCCCCCAGTGCAGATAGGCCATGCAGGCATCCTTTAACAATCCGTCAGCTCCCGTGACCGTTCCGGCCGCCCGGTAAAATGCTGACGCCCTTTCGCAGGATATGCCCTCCAATAGCCCGTTTTTTTCTTGACGCGCAGCTGCAATAGCCTGTTCATAGCCCTTGGCTGCTTCGGTGTGATTCCCGTTCAAATGCTGCATTTCCGCCTTGATCAGCACATAAGCGGAATATCCCTGACCGAAGTAGCCTGTCCATGATCTCATCACATGCCATTGCTTTCGGAGCTTGCTGCGGATATGCCTACGTTTTGCCGGAGGAGACTCTGCATACAGCGCGGCAAGCGCCAAGGACTGGTACACATGTTGCTTGCGCACTTGCATCCGGGTCTGCCGGAAGGTATTGAAGCTCCCCTCTTGTGCCCAGTCCAGCGCATCCCGGAAACGACCTTCGAGATAGGCGATTTCCATTTGGCAAGTGCAGATGTAGAACACTTCGTTATTCAGCACTTTACTGGAGCGGCTGCCATGGACGGGAACCGGGGATTCATCACCTTCAGCAGCCAGTCCCTGCAAACGGGCCACGTATGCTTTGGAGATTTGGAAGATATTCAGGGTGACCGTATCCACCAGCTTGCCTGCAAGGCCCTCATATTCTGTAATCAACGCAGATAATGCAGCCGGACCTCCGGTATGGTTCGTCACCGAGGTTAGCATGGCAATACTGACAAACGGTAAATTGGCTGCTTCCATTCCATGCTTCACCGACTGCCGGAAATGCTGCAGCCCTGCCTGCGGCTGATGCTTTAATAAGGCCAGCCCCCTGATATAGTCCAGTCTGCATCTTAAGTCCACGCTTTCAAAAGAAGAGGCAAGCTGTACAGCTTCTTCGATATAAAAAGCACCAGTTTGTGCAAAAGATAATTTATTCCGCATGAGCACTAAACCGTAACCGGCCAGAATATAGGCAAATGCTTCATTGTTCCCCCGGCTTAGCCCAAACCGTACAAACCGGGAAAAGAGTACCGCCGCCAAAGACAGGCTTAAGGTAAAGGCGGAGCTCGCAATTGACATTACCAGCTCAGACAATGCCATATAATGAGGGTCCCGGTTGACGGGAAGACGCTGCAGCACATTACGGTGCTGATATAAGACTTTCTGCGCCAATGCCACCTCCGTTACTACAGCAGCGGAGGAGGGTTTCACTGGCAGCTTCCAGCCCCACTCCGCCAGCGCCTGCCGTCCAACCTGCACGGCCTGTTCATCTTTCTTCAAGTAGGCACACATGGCGATCCGGATGCGGTAGATCCGGGATCGCTCAAGCAGATCTGTAGTTGCGGCCAGCAGCCGTTCGAGCCGCACGGCTGCACGCTCGGTGTAGCCGCACATATATTCACATTCAGGCAGTTCCAGCAGCAGCCTGTAAGCAAGCGATCCGGGAACGGCTTCCTCCTCCCCGAGCAGATGTAGTCCCGTCTCCAGAAAATACAGCGCTGATGCAAACGCCGTAGTCGCCTTCGACTTCAGTCCTGCATGCAGGTTCAAAGCGGCAAGCCCGTTTCTTTCGGTCTCATCTTCCATTTTCACAGCGCCCAAATTCAAGTGGTGTACCCGTTCAAAAACAGAATACGCGATCCCGCCCATATCCTTGCTCATGCTGCGTCCAATTGCCAAATGCAGGCCTGCCTGCTCCGTGACCGGTATGATGCTATATACAACTTCCTGCACCCGGTCATGTAGAAAAGTATATATAGAATCATCCGTGCCCCCCCGGTCAGCATCCTTCTCCAGGTTGATCAAACCCTCTGCCTCCGCAATGCGCAGCAGAGATAGCGTATCTTCCACGGTATATCCGCTCATTGCAGAAATCGCCGACACACGGAAACGGTGACCCAAGGCTGCGGCTATCCCCAAAAGGCCGATGGTGTCCCCGGGAAGCTGCCGGATGCGCGCCTCCAGGAAATGTAGGAGTCCCGGCGCTTCAGGCAGCTCTGCAATGGCTTCGGTATCCCAGACCCAAAGGGCCTGCTCCTCGTCATAGTACAGCTTGTGCTCACGGTACAGATTGTCCATCAGCCTGTGAAGGTACAGCGGATCACCTGCGGTCCGGTGATACACGAGCTCTGCGAGCTGCCGGATGCGTGAGGTATTTTCCTTCAATAACTGGGAGAGAAACTGTCTTACATCTTCGTATATCAGGGCCTCCAATTGAATATGCCGGATATGCAGCGGCCTGCCCTGCTGCTTCGGAGATAATACCTCATCCAGCCATATAGCAGAGGCGGGATATCCATCTACACTATCCAACCGTTCCTCAATCGTTTCTGAGCGAAAGGTTCCAATAACCATTAACCCGTACATTGCCAAATCTTCAGCAAGGATATACAGGAAATCGAGTGTATCCGGATCAGCCCACTGCAGATCATCCAGGAATAGTACTAGCGGCCTTTCCTTACTGGCAAAAGCGCCGATAAACATGGGGAGCAGACGGCGGAAACGGACAGCAGCCTCCACTGGCGGCAGCGCTTCTGCCTGAAATACCCCTCCAAACAGCCCGGCAGCATCAGGAAGGAATTCCGTGATAACACCCGCTCCCTGGCCCAAGGTCTCTCTCAACTGAATACCCAGCTCCGCTGCCCTATCCGGTGTTTCGCTCCATACTTGTTGCAGGAGTCCGCGAAGAGCCTGTAAAATCGGGGCAAAAGGCATCTCCCGGTTCATTGGATCGCATTTGCCTGTGACAAAGCGGCCCCCTTCACGGAGTACTGAAATATATAACTCCTCGATCAGCGCCGTCTTCCCGCTCCCTGAGCGGCCAGTCACCAGTACAAATGCCGAGCTTCCGCCGCAAGCCTGCTCATAAGCAGCATGCAGCTGCTTCGCCTCCAGCTCCCGCCCATACAACAGCTTCGGCAGCCGGAACCGGCTTGCACGGTCGGCCAGCCCAATCTCAAATGGAAGGAGTTGGCCTGTCTCTTCGTACGCGGCAACACACTTCCGCAAATCGGCAAGCAATCCATAAGCGCTCTGGTACCGCATTTCAGGTGACTTGCTCATAAGCCTCGCGATGATGTCCTCCAAAGGACCCGCCAGCTCAGGCCGGTACTCATGCAGCGGTCCGGGGATGGCCGCCATATGCAAATGAACCCAATCTTCCCGGTGCTTCGCCTGAAAGGGCAGGCGGCCGGCAAGCATCTCGTAGAATATCACACCAAGCGCATACAGATCACTGCGTTCATCCGGCTTATACTCCATTCTGCCCAACTGTTCAGGGGCCAGATAGGCGTAATCCGCGTTTCCATTCTCGATTAGAAAAGCCTCTCTTAAGTCCAGGGCCAAACGGACCGAAGACGGATTAAGGCGGCCAATCATTCTACTCTGATGATGAATCGTCCGGACCATCTTCGTTAATGCTTCAGCACTATATAGAAAGGAGGATATCTCCATAATGGTACCTTCTATTATTTTCGCCAGCTTGAACCCTTCTTCGATTGGCATTTTGTCATTCCCCCAAGTAGTCCATACGTCGCTCCCGCAATCAAAACAAAGTAAGTAATTATACCTATTCTAGCATTTAATTAAAATTTAACGAGCCTTTTTTAAACAGGAAAGTTGTAGGATAAGCTGCAATGGGGGTATAACGCACAGCAGCGGTTCTCCAGTGAAGGGAGAACCGCTGCTGTGCTGATCTTTTGCATATTCCGTAAGAAGTAGAACTATTTATGCTCCTCCTGCCCGCCCGGCTTCATCTTCAGCTTGCGGTAATCACCCGGAGTCACCCCTACAACCCGTTTGAATACCCGTCCAAAGGTGATGGAATTGGCATAGCCCAGCTTCTGTCCGATATCCTGCAGATTGTCGCTGGTAGTGGCCAGCAAATATTCTGCCCGCTGCATCCGCAGCTGGGTCAGAAAATCCACAAATTTCATGTCAAATTCCTCTTTGAACAGGTGGCTTGCATATTTGCCTGAAATCTGGAACCGGTCGCTCAGATGCTTAAGCGATAAGTCAGGATTGTCAAAATTCTCTTCAATATATACCTTCATCTCGCTGATCATCGCACGGTAGCTTTTGGACTCATTGACCGAAACATAGATGCGGTAAATCTCCGCGAGCCATTTCAGCATGACGGTATGGACCTGTTTCAAAGTCGTTTCCGCTTCGATTTCGCTGTAATATCCCTGCAGGCTCGGCTCGCTGAAGATTCTCTTCAGGCTGTCCGAGAGCTGTCCCAGCTCACGGTCGAGCATCTGGATCAAGGTATGGAGCATCATATGAATCTCTTCGTCCTTTACCTGATCTTCGCGGAACCAGACGAACAGTTCATCCAGCTTCTGCCGCCAATTTTCGTCCGCGATGCGGAATTCCCGCACAATCTCACCCAGCATCTGCAGATATTTATAGGACTGCAGCGTGGAGCGGTCCGGCAGGTTATCACTTAGCACAACCCTGTCCTTACCAAGTGACAGCTTGTGCTGCAGTGCCATATCGGCCGCAGAGGATGACTTGGGAATTGCTGAAAGTTCATCTACCACAGGACCGATCCCGATGGCCAGCGAGAGCCCCAGGTTGTCGCTGACCCATCGAAGGCAGCGCTCCGCAAGGTTCCGCAAACGGGTCTTGTCTATTGCGGAATGATCGCCGGCGCTGACCATCAGCCCAATCCGGTTGCTGCTGACCCATTCGCCCCAGCCTTCGAGCCCTTCTTCTCCCGCAAGCTCCTGGAACAGATTCATGAGTGTCAGCTTGAGCAGATTCTGATCCTTGGCAGGATATTTATGGCGGAAATCATCGTATTGATTGATTTCTGCCGCAATGTAGGCAAATTGCATGGTTGCCCCGCTGAACGGGCTGAAGCGTTCCAGCCTATCCTCCAGGGAGGCAATCTGTTCCCCTTCCAGCAGATCCAGGAACAGCTGGCGGCGCTGGACCAGCAGATTCTCATCATGCTGTTTTTGATAATCCATGGTCTGATGGATCAGGGTTTCGAGGGCCTGGTCAATCATCACCAGTTCGTTCCTTGAGGTGACATCCATCCCCTCTTCCCGGAACTGCAGTGCCTGAATCCGGTTCATCATCGCCTGGATCGGACGATAGTTTTTGCGGGTAATATACAGGATGTATAAGGTCCCCAGCACCACAGTCAGAACGCCGATAATGATCCAGATATATGAAACTACAGACATCCAGGCGAACAGCTCACCGGCAAGGATGCCGCTCTCGAAGGTCCAGCCCACATTGCCGGCAGGTATCCGGGTGAGAACACTGCTGCTCAGGATTTCTTTTTCCCCATGAGCCGTATAGACAAGTTGGCCTTGATCGTTGACCACACGCATGAAAGACACTTTGCTGTTCGTCATATCATCAATCATCCGTTCGATCCGGTACATGCTGAGATTGACGACAATGACACCTTCAGAGCCAAAAGGAAGCGGCAGCTGCTTGTACATACTGATGACTTGTGAGGTTGGATCGGAGCTGAACAGCCGCAGGCTGCGCACATCACTCCACTCGCCGGTGCCCGCCTTGGTCAGTGCCTGGTTCAGATAATCCCGGTCTGCAAAAACATCGCTGTCCACCAGCCCGTTCAGGGTAAGCACCTTCCGGTCGAGCTCCCTGTAAATATAGATGGAGTCAATCAGCTGATTACGGTAAATCATGCCCCGCATATCCTTTACGGTATTATACAGCCGGGTCCGGTCTCCCTGATCGCTCTCCCCGCTTAGATAATAGCCGTAATCATGATTCGTCTCCATCTCTTGCAGCACAGCCAGTTCCACTTCGCTTAAGGCATTCTGTACGGAATCGACAACGTAGCCGGTAGAGATACGGTTGGCCTTTTCGGTCTCACTGCGTGAAAGCTCACCTACAATGAGAAAGGAGAGAAAGATGAGAATCGATACGGTCAGCAGAAATATAGGGAAGTAAGAGAACATCATCCTGCTGGACCAATTTCGCTTCATATGAACCCCCCCCGCCCCTCTTCACTTGAATACCCGAGAGATGCATCAGGAGCTTGGCCATTTACAAGTTCGGTGACACTCTCGCAATTCTGTTAATCCAATATAACATGCCCGCCCCGATTAGTGCACTGACAGTGCAGGCCAGATACATCACCTGGGGTCCGCCTGTACTATACAAATATCCGTTCAGCAGGTTGCCCACAATTCCCCCAAGACCTGAAAAGACCATATTAAATACGCTTTGGCCGGTAGCCTGCATTTTCTTACCTGCTGCGTTCGCCACATATTCAACCGCAGCGACATAGAACAAGCCAAAGGACAATCCGTGCAGCACTTGAATGCCGATCATAACCACAGGAATCGGGAACAGCCATTGAATGGCCCACCGCAGTGCGTAGAAAAAAGCGGCCAGGAGCAACGTACGTTCATACCCGATTCGGCGGAGGATTTTGGCAGCAAGCAGCATGGAGGGGATATTGGTCAAGGAAGCCAGCAAGAGCGCGGTGCCGACCATCGAATAGCTGCCTCCGGCATCCTGAAAGGCCAGAACGAAAAAGGAGTTATAGGCGGTAAGCGTCTGATTGACAAAAAAGCAGGCCACCAGAAACATCACGAATAGGCGGTTCCCCAACAGTTCCTTAAGTCCCCGGGACAACGAAATCGTGGTCGCATTGTTCTCCGTGGTGCGGGGTAAGCTCAATACAGTAACAGCACCTGCAAGGCTGAGCACCAGAAATGGCATCCACAGCTGTGTAATCCCGAACTTTGACAGATAGAATCCTGCAGCATAGCCGCCCAGCGCTGTACCCAGGCTGCCCATCATGCGGATCGAACCATAGGAGGTCCCCGCCTTGCGCGCTGCCGAAACAGCATAAGAATCGGCAATCGGGCTTTGCGTAGCCTGAAAGACTATGGACAGGATATACACCATTACGATCACTAAAAAATACTTAAAGCTATAAAAAAAAGAAAGGCAGGCCGGTACAGATATGCTGAGAATAAGCACTAGCTTCGTTTGCCGGTAGCGGTCCACCAGCATGCCCCAGACAGGCTGCACCAAAATGGATAATAGCGTTCCTATCGACATTAGTGCGCCAACCACTTCTGCCCCTACCCCCTGATGAACAAACAGGGTTGTCAAATACGGATTGAATAATCCACCCGCGAGGCCTGACAACAAATACACCATACGGAGCTTAATCAGCTCCGTTCTGGCTTCCAAAGATATTATCGCCGCGTTCTCCATGTGGCATTCTTCCTTTATTGTAGTATTCGCAAAAGATAGACCTCCCGCCTGGCTTGAGGTCTATCCGGATGGTTTTATGGAGTGAGCGGGTCCAGCTGCAGTGTGAAATTCATATGTGAGTCCCCGTCTTCTGGACGGTACAAATAGATAATCTCCAGCAGCTTTGCTTCCTGATCCCAGTAAATCACAGGGTCTGGAGCGATTGCAGACACCTTGCAGCTCAGATTAGGCAGCGCCCAGATATCAGGGGTAATCTCCGTCGAAGCAGGGGAGAGTCCAGGTCCGCTGATTTCGAAATAAACCTCGATCTCCACGTCTGTATTCAGGTGAACGTCTACCGAAAGCCAATCCTTTTGAACCGCCGCCTCAAAAATCATTCCCCGCAAATGGCTGTTCCAGCCTTTGCCCTTCTCCCGGCGTAGCAGCCGCAGGTAGCATTTCTCCCCGTCAGCATTCAGCCAGTGGATGGTCGCCGGATGCATCTGTCCGTTCGTGTTCCGGCTGCCGGACATCGCTCCGATCATCCGCTTGCTTTCAATCCAGGCAGCTGCGGTGCACAAATTGCGGTTCTCTCCGGGTTTATCCCGTTCACAGAGCTCCCGGAACTGTCTTTCGGTCCGGCGGTCTCCGGCATGCATCTTGAACTGCGGCAGCAATTCTTCCGGAAGGTCCACACCCACCATTGCAATCAGCGGGTCATGGCTGGTCTCGCAGTTCACCGCAGTCATATATTCATAGCCATTGCCTAGCGCCAGATACAGGAAAACACCGATAGAGCTGTGGCCGACCAGTTCCATCTCATAGGCCCGCCCGAAGGGGCCGGACAGATTCTCCAGAATCGGATTATAGAACTGTGCGATATTCGCCCAGAGTCCATGCTCAAGCTTGCCTCCGGTCTCGCGGATGACAGCAGTCTTGCCGTACACCCTCCACATCCCCAGCACGGTCAGATCGACACCGTAATAGGTAGTCGTATTGAACTCCGCCAGCGAGTTGAATTCCCCGTAAGCAGACAGCATATCTGCCGCTTCCCGGTCCGCATGCCCCATCCAGGCAGCATTGGCAAAGCGGTATCCGTAGTAGTGGGTGATAAAGATATGCATAAGCACAATATTGGAGTTCATGGGAATGGCATCGGAGAACCGGCGGTCAATCGAAGCACCCACGGCTTTCCGCATCGAGTCATCCATACGGCGGACTAGAGCCTTAGGCATTAGGGACTCGAATTCATCCAGAATCACCGCAAAGGTGCAGGCAATGAATTCACGCCAGTTCGGATCATAGCTTTTCCATACCGGCGGCAGCACCTCATCCACCGCGTTCCGCAAGGCTTGTCGGATTGCCTGTTCCTCCAGACCGGCTGCCGCCAAATTTGCTTGCCCGGCCAGTTGGCCGGTTAGTTTCTTGCCAACCTTATCCACCGTCTCACTCAGAAAGAAGGCGAAGCCTGGCGCGAACTTTTTCCAGTCATAGTTGCCCGCAGGGGGTGAACCCGCCTCTGGTGAAGTGCGGAAGGTACCGTGGTAAATTTCATCCGGACAGTCGAACTGCAGATCCATCACCCGTTCCAGTACGCCATATGCCCGCTCTGCATCACCAGACGCATTTCGGATCAGTAAAGCCAGTGCATAATGTCCGCTGCTGCGGGTATTGTGTTTGTCCGGCTCTTCTTCGTCCCGGAGCAGCTCCATCGCTCCGTCGTAGAGCGGGTCCATCATTTCAAGAGATTGAACCAGCAGGAACCGCTGCTGATCACTAAGCCGTTCGATCATGGCCTTAGTCATGTTGTGCTCCTCCTTCGCTTTAGCCTTTGACTGCACCGACCATCATTCCGCTGATGAAGTAGCGCTGCAGGAACGGATAGACGATTAGAATCGGAAGGGTTGTGAAAATAACGCTTGCTGCCTTCAGGCTCTCCGGCATCAGCTTGTTCATGCCAAGACCTTCCTGCTGCATCAAATCGCTGACCTGATTATTCTGAATCATCTGGTACAGCTTGAGCTGCAGCGGATAAAGGTCCGTATTATTGATGTACATCAAGGCATCCTGGAATCCATTCCAGCGGCCTACGGCGTAGAACAGGCTCAGTGTAGCCAGCGCTGGAAGCGACAAGGGAAGAATAATACGGAACAAGGTCCCCAGATGGGTAGTCCCGTCAATCTCCGCCGCTTCTTCCAAGCTTTTGGGAATGCCGTTCAGGAACGAGATCAGAATAATCATATAGAAGGGACTGATCAGACCCGGCAGCACCAGCGCCCAGACCGTATCCAGCAGATGGAGATTACGGACCAGAATGTAGTCGGGAATAAGACCGCCGCTGAAGAACATCGTAACGACAATAATCAGCATGAACCATTTTCGTCCCCGCAGATCCCTTTTGGAGAGCGAGTACGCAACGGCTATCGTCATGGCCATAGACAGTGCTGTAGCCAGAATGGTCAGAAAGATCGTGAAACCAAGGGAACGGATCATGGACATATCGGAGAACACCTGGGTGTACGCTTCAAAGCTGATTTCCCTGGGGAAAAAGCTGACCAGTCCCGCCATAATCGGACGGCTGGAGCTTAAGGATATCGCAATAATATGAATAAAAGGCATTAGGCATAGGATCACAACGAATGTTATTAGCAGGATATTAAAGACATCGAATATCCGGTTAGCTGCGCGTTCACTCATTTTTTTCTCCCCCTCATTCTCTGTTTATTCCGGCTCTGGACTAGAGTATGCTCTCATCCGCCAGTTTCTTGGATGCATAGTTCGATGCGAGCAGGAAGATCAGCCCTACCAGTGCTTGGAACAGGCCTACGGCTGTTGCCAGTGATATTTGACCGGACTCGATACCGACACGGTATACAAAGGTACTGAGCACCTCGGAATAATCCCGGACAGCGACATTCCCGATAATGAACGGACGGTCGAAGCCGATGGAGATCATGTTGCCCAGATTGATGATGAGCAGCGTAGCGATAGTGGTTTTGATGCCTGGCAAGGAAATATGCAGAATCTTCTTGAACCGGCTGGCTCCGTCTACCTCTGCTGCCTCGAACAGCTCTTTGTTGATTCCGGTCAATGCCGCCAGATACAGGATGGTTCCCCAGCCCGCGCTCTGCCATACGCCGATTAGAAGGTAGGTGACGAGCCAATAGTTCTTGTCTGATAGAAAAGGAATGGCATCTAGACCCATACCGGTCAGCAGATTGTTAATGAACCCCGATTGGGTCCCGAACACCTGCAGTACAATGCCTCCGATAATCACCCAGGAAATAAAGTGGGGGACATACAGGATCGTCTGGGCTAGCTTTTTGAACCAGGTTATTCTGAGCTCATAGAGCATGATACCCAGAATCAGAGGTGCGGGAAACGAAACAATCAGATCCAGCAGATTGAGCATCAGCGTATTGCGCAGTGCCTTGAAGAAGTTGTTGTTCTGGAACACTTCCCGGAATACATCCAGGCCTACCCACTTACTACCGCCAATCCCCTGAAAGAAGTTAAAGTCCTTAAAAGCGATCTGCACCCCATACATGGGTCCGTATTTAAAGATGATAAAGTAAATGACCGGCAGCAAAAGCAAACTATACAACTGCCAGTGTCTGCGTAAATAAACTGAATTCCTCACAGCCTTCACTCTCCCTCTTCCGTCCTGCGGCAGCGGATGGCAGGGAAGCCGGAAATGGCTCCCTCTACCGATACTTCGCCGTCATTCAGCTTATTTTATTTGGAGCTCATTTCTTTGTAAGCTGCTGTACGTTCGTCCAGAATGGCCTGGCCGCCGCTAGCCATATAATCTTTGATCATTGAATCGTAATTGCTGTCGAACTGATCCGGTTTAATCATAGTCATTTTTACGATAATTTCCTGGAACTTGTCAGCCAGAGCTGTGCCGTATTTCGCTTCCGCTTCGATCGGGTGATCGAATTTCACAGGCTGAATGTTGTCTGTATTCGAGATTTCCACCGACTTCTTCATATCTGCCTGATACTTCTCTGGTGTCTGTGCAATATAAGCCGCTTCATTCTTGGCATCGTCTCCGGCATATTTACCATTAACAATGATGGCAAGGTCGCCAAAGTTGTAGATCCGGTCCATCGCTTCCTGAGTCGCATCCGGTTTCACTACAGGCACACCGTCTACAAGTGTATAGTTCTCATTCTCTACACCGAACTGCATGTCGAAGAGGTTCGTACCCGAAGCCATCCAATCGAGATATTTCAATGCGGCTTCAGCATTTTTGCTGGATTTCGGGATCATGACGTACATAGCATTTGGCGCATATGCCGGCTTGGCATGTTTGCCCTCCGAGTTAGTGAATGCATCAACAGGTGTGATCACTGCGCCAGGCACATTGGCCTGCAGATTTTCGTACCCGCCGTTTGCTGAGAAGTACAATTCACCTGCATCCTCTGTATAGAAGCCAAGCAGACCGTTCTGCAAATTCTGCCATAGCTGCTTCTTGTCTTTATCGAGACCGAAGTCTTTGCTTATAAGGCCTTCGTTATACAGCTTGTTCATGAATTTCAAACCATCCTTGAAGCCCGGAAGCAGCGTTGGATAATCATTGGAGCCAAGCTGCTGGGTCAAGGTATACTTCTGCTCATCGGTGAGCGGCTGGATGAAGGACCAGAGAAGCGGCTCATATTGAGCGGATGCCAGACTTACACCAAATGGAATCACCTTACCTCCGGTATTGCCCGGGTCTTTATCCTTAAATGCTTTGAGTGTAGTGTAGAGCTCATCTGTTGTCTGCGGCACCGGCAAGCCAAGCTTGTCCAGCCAATCCTGGCGGATGTAACCGGCATATTTGCCCAGTACAAGTCTTCTGCCCGGAAGCGCGAATTGCTGTCCTTTATATTGTCCGTAGGCTAACGTGTCCTCGCCCAGAAATTTCTTAAGGTTCGGAGCATTCTTATCCAGTAAGTCCGTAAGATCTGTCAAACCGCCTTGCTCGGCATACCGGTTGAAGGTTCCTGAATCGTAGGTGAACACAATGTCCGGCACTTCACTTTGGCTGGCCATCAGTACATTTAGCTTCTGAATTTCTTCCGAACGCGGCACCGGCACGAACTGGACATCAATATTGTTCGGCTTGCCAAAACGTTCCTTCACCAGCCTTGTCAAATAACTGTCGGTGATGGTGTAGCCGGCGGGTGAGTTCCCCCGGTCGAACAACTCTACTTTTAATGTAGTAGGCTTGGATGAATCTGACGCCGCATTCCCGCTGGCTGCATCCTCCTTGGAAGAACATGCGGATAATAGCATAGAGGAGATTAATACGACCGCCACTGCGGGACCTGCCCATTTCTTAGACCATCTTGTTGTCATTCTCTCATCACCTTTCCCCTTTTGATGTTATTTAACATGTCATCGAATGTTTCACCATTGGCGTTTGACGCCTTTGATGTCACCTAGTATTACATACAAATGCAAATACGCACAATAAACCATTTTCTGTTGATAAATACGGGGATCAAGGCGCTATATATGTAGGAAAACATAACAAGCAAACAATAATCGTTAAAGTAAACTGCATTCCGCACACCAAAAGGATGCACATCCCGCCTGCACTTCTCCCTATTGTGTGCCCGCTCTGGAGTACTTATGCCAGTGATGTAAGGTATTTGCCCCCGTCCCATTAGTTCACACAGTTCAGGCCTTGGGAAGCACAAAAAGCCTGCCCGAAGACAAGCTGCTTGATGATCTTTTAGAATGAAAACTTCTGTCCTACAAAAAAGCCAATGGATACAAATAAAACCGTCCAGACAGCCGCTCCAATACAGCATAATAAAAAATACTTTTTAAACGGCATCGTCGTAATTCCTGATATGTATCCGGCCGCATGTCTTACTCCAGGAATGAAATAAGAAAAAAAGATTGTCCAGACTCCATATTTTGCGAACCATCTTTTTACCTTCCGATATCGTTTGGGAGTCAATCCAACCCATTTACCGCATTTGTGAATAATACTGTAACCCAGCTTTCTTCCAATGGTATAGCTGATGGTCATCCCTGCTACGGACCCGATAAAACTAAACAGTATCACAAGCAAGTAATTCAACACATGTACAGAAGCTAAATATCCAACAAACACCATTAGTGTCTCATCGGGTATGGGAAGACCTACTATTCCGAGTGCGAGCAAAATTACGATTGCCGCATAACCGAATTGTGAGATGAATTCCGTAACCATCTCCATGATTTCACTTCCTAACCGTTATCTTTTTTAATGATGGAAACCGGATCCGGCTAATCATTAACAAAGAAAGGGCGCCAATTAATGCAATAATCACAGGCGGCTCCATATGATGATTGGGAACCGAAAAGAAAGATAGAATCACTCCGGCCGCTGTAATCGGCAACCCTGTAAATTCCGTACTGGATGCAGATACATTAAATCGGGCTAATCGGAGAGCACCACAAATGATAAATACAATAGCCGCAGCCCCGCCTCCCCCACGCAAATCACCTGACTGGTGCAGCAGGATCAGAAAAACAGGCGCAGCCCCAAATGAAATCAGATCTGCCAATGAATCGAGCTGCTTACCGAATTCACTCGGACAATTCATTAATCTGGCTAACAGACCGTCAAGCACATCAAAAAAGGCTGCCAGCAGAATTAGAAAAAATGCAATCTTATAATAGGCTTCAATCGTAAATATCAACGAAGCTGCTCCAGCTCCTAAATTGAATACAGTGCAAATCGAGGGTATCCATTTCCATATCATGATGATCTACTCCTTCTAAGAACCTTACTTATCTCCAATCTCTTGATGAAACTTATATCCTGCACCGATGACCGTACGAATATAACTCGATTCATACCCAAGCTTCGCTCTCAGTTTCTTAATATGTGTATCCACAACCCGATAATCCCCATCAAAATCTATACCCCACACCCGATTGATGATCGCCTCTCTGGAAATCACCACATTTTCATTATTCATAAGCAGTAATAACAGCTCATATTCTTTCGGTGCCAGCTCAACCTCTCTGCCATCCACCTCCAGTTTGTGGGCTAACGTATTTAACATTGCGGACCCAAATTTCATCATATGCCCTTGCGGCTTATAATTTTCAGTTGCACGTTTCATAAGCGAGTTCGCTCTGGCGATAAGCACCTTGGGACTAAACGGTTTGGTCACATAATCATCTGCTCCAAGCTCAAAGCCGTGTACCTTATCATGATCGGCTGATTTAGCTGTGAGTATGATGATGGGCACTCCTGAGCGGCTGCGAACTTTCCGGCATACTTCAAACCCATTCATCTTAGGCATCATTACATCGAGAATTATTAAATCCGGGTAGAACGAATCGAAATTATCTAACGCATCCTTTCCGTTCTCTGCTTCAATAACCTCCCAGCCATCCTGAATGAAATAGTCTGATATAATTTCCCTGATTCGGGTCTCATCTTCAACAATAAGAACTTTCTTGCTCATCGCATTCCCTACTTTCAATCTTGTGACTAGCGTTTAATTGCTGAAATGGATGATAAAACGGACCCCATTCTGCAAATTTTCCACTTCATAGTCGAAGCCGTGCATGCCCAAAATCTGCCCGGCAATCGAAAGGCCCAGCCCTGTCCCACCGGTCTTGCGGCTGCGTGAAGGCTCTACCCGGTAAAACCGTTCCCAAATCAGATGAAGCTGATCTTCTGGTATGGTCTCACCAATATTATCAACATAGAGCTTAGTACTGGTATCGCTATGAATTTCAATGGTAATCACACTTCCTTCTTCGGCATGACGAATGGCGTTCATAATCAAGTTGATAATGACTTGTTCCATCCACTCCTGATCAGCCAGTACATGCAGTTCATTCACAGGCACAACTATAATCTCCAGTTCCTTCTCCTTGAGTAAATACACCAGCTTGTCAGCAACTTTCTCCACCAGTTCACTGAGCAAAAACATCCGTTTCCTCAGCACTATGGTTCCTGACTCCAACCTCGCCAAATCCAGCATATCCTTAATTAGCATCTCCATCTTACCCGCTTCTTCGATAATGACTGACATATAATGCTCGCGTTTATGTACATTCACTCCATCCTGCAAGCCTTCCGCGAAGCTTTTGACAATACTCAGCGGAGTCTTTAATTCGTGCGAAGCGTTGGCAAAAAAACTCTGCTGGAGCACTTCGAGTCTCTGTTTCTGCTCAATATCCTCTAGCAATTTGACATTGGCGTCTTTCAGTTCACTTAGCGCACTGTCCAGTTTCTGCGACATCAGCAGCATACTGTTCGACAGGCTGCCTAACTCGTCATTTTGACGAATGGGGGATACCGCCGTAAAGTCGAAGTTAAGCATCCGCTTCGCCATCTGATTCAGGGCGATCAGCGGTTTGGTTACTATTTTTGAGAAAAACAGGGATAAGATGAGAATCAGAAAGAAGCCCCCAATTCCCAAATAGATATAGAATTCACGAAGTGCATCATTGGTATCGCTAATTTCCTGGATGGAGGTAACCGAGAACAGGATTTCCAGCTCTCCATTATTTTTTAACAGAGGCTGCAAAATGATAACATTGTTCGTTCCACTCCAGGATTCAAACCATGGGAACTGCTGCATCTCCATATGGTTCAGCCGCTTCTTTAATTCACCGGATAACGGGAATGTCTCGGACAACGCCTGCATGAGCAGACCTTGCCGCTGATTCCAGATTTTAAAGTAAGGCAGTTCAATATTGCTTACCGTCCCTGACACCTGAGAGGAAACCTCTCCCTCCTCCTCACCGATCACTTTAGAATCCGGTATGTACATTTTTTCGGGATAGAGCACGCTGGTATTCTCTTTCCCCCGTTTCTCTACCTCACCCCAGAGCGTGATCCGATCCCCTTTCTGAATATTCGCAGCTCTGAACTGGTCTCCATGCAGAGTCATAAACAGGGATAAAGAGACCATCATTTTCTGACCGTCATCCTGCGTGATAAGCATATGGTAAGGATCATCAACGACCACTTTTCCATCGATATCTATGATTGCCAGTTGGCTTCTGTTCCGGGTCATGAATTTGAGTATTTCACGGGAGAGCTGATCGGAGCTCCACTCCTTACGGGTATAATCAGAGGCAAACTTCGCCAGATGCTGCTCCACCTTATTTAATTTATGATTCTCGTAAAAGTCATTGAAGAGCAGCAGTTGCGAGAGAATGATCATCATATAAAAAAAGGCAAAAAACAAAACAGTTATCATAAAGAGTTTGAACGTAATACTCTTGTTTTTCATAAATTCTCCTTGTACTTCAACTCTATAAATCTATTATACCTAATTGGTTTGTTCGCTATGTGTCCAAAATAAAAAGCCCTTCAGAATCGTTTGAAGGACTTCTCCCCACAATTTCGTACCCTTTTTGGAGCGTTCCACAAGATTGACGTCGGACAATTCAAAGATAGATTTAAGCAGTTACTTTGGCCTACACCACTTTTACCTGAAAGGCTTCAACACTGACTTGATTCCCGTTCATCGTCAAGGCTCCATCGTAATATCCCCGGTCCCCGTTCGGCTTGCATTTATAATCCCCCGAGCATCCGCAGACGAAAAACTTGGTGGTGGCAAATCCAGGGTAGATATGGTCAAGCTTCCGGTAAAATAAATGTCCATGATGCGTAAAAATGGCGAGTACCCTGTTTCTTGCTTTTGGAGGGATGGCCATGAAAAACTTGCTGGTTTCCGACTGGCTCAGCACATGGCTCGGCTCCACAGTAATCCCGGCAATCTTCAAAGGCCAATGAAAATCAATCACATAAAAGTGCTTGTCATCCAGCTTCTTCAGCAGCGCCAGGCTGGCCGGACTGAACTGGCCCAACGCGCAATCGAGCCACACGTACTTCACTTTGCCTTGCGTTCCCGGAAAGTTCATTTGTCCGGACACAGCGCCCAAATATTTGGTGAATAACGGCCGGGTACTCGCCTCCCAATTGCCTATGGATGCTTTGTAAGGAATACTCCCAAGCGTGCTTAATACAGTGTCCTTGAAGTCCTTGTAATACGCATCCGCATGATTCCCATGATCCGCCCCCGCCTGGGCATTGTCGCCGCCGAATATCACAAACCCCGGTTTTACACCGCTGACCGCTTTCGGCAAAAGGTTCTTAAAGATACCGGAGCTGTTCCCATATCCCACATGACTGTCCCCGATCACCGCAAAGCGGATAACCTGGGCTTTGGCCGGAGGCCCGGCCGCTGCTCGCTTAACCGCAGTTCTGGAGGGAAGAAGTCTTGCGGGGGCCGGTGAAGCCTTTTTTTTCATCATGTCTCGCCTCTCTCAAATGGTTTAGTCAGATATAATAGTATTTATATTCAATACTGAATTACATATCTTGGACATAAGAGAGGCTTTTCAGCGTTCGGATCAAGGAAGCTTCTGCAAAAAATCTGCAATTTGCTCCATATAGCCTTTGACCGTGATTTGTCTTGGCGCGAACAGGCTGATCATCACGGCCCGCAGCCTGGAATCCGCCGTACGGGTAGTCAGCATGGAGTGCTCTGCACCGGGAAAGACCTTGACCGTGAGCAAGGATGGGCTCACCTCTCTGCGGTACACCTCCTCCGTTTCCCTCCAGTCTACATTCACATCCTCTTCCCCCAGCAGGAGGAGTACAGGAGAGTTGAAGTGCTGCAGATCGTCAGTCGCATCCGCTCTGAAGTTCTTGCCCACGAAGGTCCAGCGGTCCCGGGACATCACATCCTCCTGATTCGCTGCTTTTACATATTCTTCGTACGTTGCATTCTTTGCCAAAAGCTCCTTGATCTGCTGTTCATACGCTATCTGTGCGGAAATTTCATCCCCGGAATAACCGTCCTTCGCCATTTGCATCCGCGTATTGTATTCCCCCTGAGTTAACCAGTTGATCGCTGGAGATACCAGAATACTGAAGGCAAGCGGCTCCTTCCCCGCAAGCTTCGGAATCACCCATCCGGCCTGGCTGGCTCCCCACACACCTATCCGAGATGGATCAATCATCGGCTGTGTTCTCGCCCAGGCCAGCGCCTGGCGTGCTTCTTCCACCCGGTCATCGATGCTCTGATCGAGCCAATTCCCTGCTGATCCGTCAATGCCTCTCTTGTTCAGCGACAGCGAAGCATAGCCCTGTGCAGCAAGCCGCTCCCATAGCGGCTTATATCCATCCCCGTGGGAAGCATTAATCGGCCCGTCACCGTGAATGAACAGCACAAGTCCCAGCTTACCGGAAGCGTTCTTCGGCAGGACAAGCGTACCTGTCAACTTGCCTTGGGGAGAGTCGATCTCAATGGACTGCTCCCTCATGTCAAAGCTGTTTTGCTGGAATACATACAGCACCGCGCCCGTACAGAGCAGCACAATAACCAGGAGTAATCTTCCTATTATTCTTTTCATAAGGACTCCTCTCCGGCTCTATGCTCTGTGGGTTCGAGCGGCAAAATCATATATTCCCATTTCCATTCACGAACAAGAACATATAGCAGCAGACGGTGCTGCTCCTCTTGCGTACTGAAGGAAATTTGTTCATATAGCCGCTTGGCACCTGCATTGCTCCCGGAGACATGGAGGCTCAGGAAAGTCCATTGCGGCTGGCAAACCGCATAAGCGTGCGCCCATTGCAGCAGCAGCTTGCCTGTCCCCTTCCCGCGATGCAGCGGATGGACAGACAGATCGGCAATATAGCATTCTCCGTCCTGCGGCTCATGGCTCAAAACGTGTAACGCTGTCAACAGCTTGAACACCTTCCACCTCCCGAACCGGGCCAGTTCCCGCATCTCTGAAAGTCTTGCAGATGGAGGTGCCGCCGCAGTATCATCGCCTGCACCCGGTTTCCACTTGAGGCACAGCGTTCCAATCACCGTTTCTTCATGTATTGCTACCATACGTTGACTTGACTGTTCTCCCGGAAAGGCATCCAGCAGCTCTTCGAACAAAAGAGCCAGATCGCCTTCCCCCATCCGGGTTAAGGGAGAAAATTTGCCGCTGAACGCGTGCACAAGAAGTTGGCTGACCTGCCGGTTGTACTTGGCCTGCATCGGTTCAATAGTGAAGGAGGATTTCATCATGCGGATACCATCCTCTGCAGCAGCTCGTAATGAAGCTTATCCTGACTGAACAGGGAGAGATACGATTTCTCAATGAGGATTAGAGGTCCTGCGGAAATATAGGCATGCTCTGCCGCATATTCGCCAAACCGGACGATCTGTTGAGCCAGTTCATCCTCCCGGGACACCTGAAACGGGGAGCACAGATACTCTCCTGCAGCCAGCACCAGATCTACCGTTTCCGTGGCTTCCATGACTTCTGTGCAAAGTACAGCGGAACCGGTGCCTTCATACACATAATGAATGTCTGCTTCAAACAGATTAAGGGCAGGCTTGGCATACTCCGCAAGTTGTCTCGCCTGTAGGGCAGACTGTTCGTTAAGCTCGAACCACCGCATCAAATTTACGGATTCCCGCCGCACTACCCGGTAAGCCGTAGTATCCTGGCTGAAATCATCGTGCTCATGCAGTACCTTGCCAATAAAATGCTCAAGCTGCTGAAGCCGGAGAATCTCGGATTGCGTATCTTCCAAAGAGTTCTGGAGCATTTGCCGGACCTCATCCGGCCCAAAGTCTGTCATACATTCCTTGACCGTCTGGACCGGCAGCCCCAGCTTCCGCAGCAGCATAATATGGGCCAGCTGATAGATCTGGTCGATGCTATACCTACGGTACTGGTTGCCGTCAGTATAAGAAGGCAGAAGTACACCCTTTTCTTCAAAATAGCGGATCTGATGCACCGACACATTCATAAGCTTGGCTAGTTCACTGATGGTGATCTCACTCTTCATTAACTTCACTCCCACCGTTCTGGATATCTGTAAAGATACACCTTAGGTCAGACCTAAGGTCAAGAGTGGAACATCCTACAGCCATTCCTCCGTCAAAAGCTTCTTTAGCAGTTCAACCTGCTCCTGCCCTAATCGATCTATGATCTGCCGCTCCATCTCTACCTTAATCTCCAGCATACTCCGGCATGCCTCAGACCCTTTTCCGGTTAGAGTGATATGCTTGTCCCGGGCGTTGCCAACGACCTGGGCGATCTTGACATATTCTTCGGCAAGCAGGCCGTTGATGCATTTCTGTGCACCCTGCCGGGAAATATGGATTAACCTGCTAATTTCTGAAATAGACAACAAGCTATGCAATTCAAGCATGGCCAAAATATGAGTTTCGGTCTTATTAAGCGGGTAGCTGCTCCGCCCGTTCACCTCTTCCCGCAAAGCCTTATGCTTTTCGCTGATTAAGTCAATTAAATTCAGGTTTTGTATATAATCCTTCATCTGTTCGGGCCTCCAAATATACAGGTGATTTAAGTGTATCACTTTCAGGGAGTTTTTTGTCAACTCGGTTGACGATTAATTCGGGGTCTGTTACTATGATCGCAGTCACAAAATTATATTTCAAGGGAGTTTGGGCAATGGGAAAGAATAAAAAAGAGGCTTTGATCTTTACGGCAATCATGTGTACGTTAATGGTGCTCTTCATGAGCATTTATAATGTAGTTCTCTCCACTGGCTGGACCAGCAGCGTCATTACAGAGGTAGCCATCGGCTTTGTCCCCGCATTAATTGTCGGCCTGTTCATGGATGTGGTGGTAGTCAGCAGAATAGCCAAAGGAATCGCGTTCAAGCTCGTCAAACCGACAGATCCAACACTCAAAAAAGTACTTACCATCTCCTTCTTCATGGTCTGCGGCATGGTGCTATGCATGTCCTTATACGGTACCCTGGCACACTACGGATTTAGCGGCAACTTCTTCGCCCATTACTTTTCAACGGTGGGACTCAATTTCATCTGCGCGCTGCCCCTTCAGCTCATAGTAGTCGGTCCGCTCACCCGGTTCCTGTTCATGCGGATTTTCCCGGTGCCGGCTCATGCGGCTGCATAACCTGTAAGCTGCAATTGAAAGGTAAGTCAACAATCAAGATTAAGGAAGGAAAGATCTCATTGATTCATGATTACAGTTGAGTACACCACACGTAAAAAGGACCTGGTTAGGAATTAATTAACCAAGTCCTTTTTTTGCGCCCAGCTCTACTATGCATACCAACTGATCTCTATCGTTCATCTCTGTACACAAGGATTGGGTTTGAATGGTAGATTTATTATTTAGAATAGGGTGTTATCCCCTTTGTATACAGGTTATCCATTAGCCCGAAAAATTCCTCCGGCGATAAATCCTTTTCCCGCTGAAGCCATAGACGAAATAAAGAAAGTGATGTGGAGATGTGAAACTCAATCAAGTAGGGCGTTATGGAATGGTTTGACGGCAAGCTTAAATCCAGTCTGTCAAGGGTCATTTCTCTTTTTAGGCGTTCTAAAAAACGAAGACTTCCATAGTCCCCCAAGAGTGCCTTAAGCACCGAGAGATGTTCCCTGTCTTCCAAACAATGAAGCGCATTCTGAACATTGTAGGTAGATAGCTCATTATTCGCCAATTCTTCTTTGATGTAGCTCAATAAATCATTCTCAACAAAGTCTAACAATTCGTAAATATCCGTAAAGTATTGATAAAAGGTGCTGCGGTTATATCCCGCCTTATTCGCAATCTCCTGAATGGATATTTTTTCAATCGGCTTTTGACTATATAACTCACAAAAAACATCTATGAAGTTTCGTCTTGTTTTTTCCGTGATTTCGGGCTGCTTTTTCATTTTACACTCCCATCGAGAACAAGAATATCATCCGACAAATCATAAAAAACTGATGGTTGATCAAAGAATACTAAAGATCTATGATCACATTATACAACATGTTGTCGGATGATTAAAAGAAAATGCTGAAAAAAAGGAGTGGTTTTATGTCAGCAAAACAAAATAGAGTTTTAATTTTTGGTGCAGGTGTTATAGGGAGCGCATACGCAATCAAATTCATTGAAGCAGGGATTGACGTTACTCTGTTTGCACGTTCTGATAGGTTCAAAACATTGAAAGAAAATGGCCTGCAATATTATGAAAAAGGTGCGGTTAAGTCTATAAAAGTAAATGTCATTGATACGCTTGAACATGATGATGTATATGATTTTATTTTTGTTACCGTCCGTTACGATCAATCCGAATCAGCGTTGCTGGCACTTAAAGACAATCAAAGCAAAAATATTGTTACAATGACCAACAATTCAATTGGATTTTCTTCGTGGCTGGATATTATTGGAGACCGGCTTTTACCCGCTTTTCCTGGTGCCGGCGGACAGATTAAAGAGGGGATTCTGTATGCCCGGTTCCCGCCAAAGATTCTGATAGCTACTAAGTTTGGAGAAATAAGCGGTGAAGTGACCGAACGTGTAGAAAACCTCGTACAATTATTTAAAACAGCAAAGCTTCCCTGCACAATTCATAAGGACATGAAATCATATCTGATAACTCATTCCGTATCGGACATTGCGTTGCTTAGTGTTCTACATGTAGGAAATAAGATAATCGACGAAAAAACAGTTAGAACCAGAAAAACGGCACACCAAATAACCCTCACTCTAAAAACGTATTTAAGGGCCATCCAAAAAGCTGGCGTTGCCATTCATCCTTCTGTATTTAAAATGGTGCTTATATTCCCAAATTGGGTGTTGGATTTGTTCTTTATGATCTGGCTGCGGACAAAAATGGTGAAGGATATGCTGCTGCCGGATTATGCGAATAGTGCCAATAAGGAAATTGTGCAGCTGAATAACGATTTATTGAAGTTTTTAAATCAAAATGATATCGATCTGGAAATACATGCTTAGTGATTTCCGTTCGTTCCAAATAAGCATAACCGTGCTGAGCTCCCTCGAAATGATTCAGTTTCCTCACTCAGACTCATGAATTCGCAGGATTTCATCCTGTAGTTAAAGTGAAGAAGAAGATGATGAAGGAGCCGGTGGCTGGGAGATGGAGAATTGGGCATGCGTAAATAAAGGGTGCATAAGGATTACCCATATTGTTCCATTATGCGCACGTCTCCACTTCGCCCTAGCGATTCTCACTCCCATGTCTCAACGGGTCATAGCCCTTTCATTCCTTCGTCACATCTAACTAAGGGGTGGAGGTCGGTCTTTCTAACGGAACGGGTCCGAGCCCTTT
>NZ_LVYY01000030.1:0-21878 GCF_001909085.1 Paenibacillus sp. P32E
TTGGGGATAAGATTCAGCCTTCCCCGGGCGGCACAACGCTGACTTTATTTTTGCATATCTTCTTTTACAACAAAGTTAAAGGCTACTGCCGGGTGTCAATACCCAGGCAATAGCCTTTAACTTTGTTTTTTAGCGGTTTATAGTTTTTTATATTCTCTTTATAAACCTTTATTTTTCCTTTAAAGAAGCTTTATCTTTGGATGTAAAAATTACTTGTAGTAAAAAAACTACAATCACTGGAACTTGACAAGGAGGATGTCGAAATGTCAATTGAGTTCAGCCGCTGGCCCAATAACTACATGATGTCATACCAAGTTACCAAAGCTTTGGGTATGGCAAGCCTTGGTGCTACGGACGTCACCGAAATCTACGAGGCCTGCAAAAAAATCGATCCCGATGACAAGGATACGTGGCACAGGGAATGGCTCATCACCGCTCAGGCATTGGAAAGACACGGCAAGGAGGCCGAAACGGCCGGAAACTGGTATACCGCACGGAACTGCTACATTCGTGCCTGCAATTACTACAGAATCGCAGAGTATGCGGTGATGGATGATGACACCGAGAAAATCCGTATTTTTAAGAAGGTTAATGAACTCTTCGAAGCTGCCGGAAAGTACTTCGATGTCCGCCCGGAGAAAATCGAGGTCGATTACGAGGATGTCAAGCTGGAGGGATACTTCTTCTCCCCTTCCTGGATCAAAGGCCCAAAGCCGACCGTGTTTGCGCTTAACGGTGGTGACGAGTGGTCCATTGAAAATTATTTCTGGCTGGGTCCTGCCTTCATTTCGTGTGGATATAACTTTTTGGTCTATGACCAGCCCGGCACCGGCCTCTCGCTGTACGAAAAGGGAAAGGGGAGACGGGCGGACAGCGAGGCTTTCCATTCCCGGGCCATCGACTTCCTTCTAACACGGCCGGAAGTCGATCCCGATAAGATTATCGTGCACGGGGAGAGTTTTGCGGCTTACGACTCATTGCGATTCGCTTCGTTCGATCACAGGATTGCTGCCGTCATCTCCGACGGCGGTACGCATGCCTTCGACTGGAAAGCCATGCTTACATGGATGCCGCCAAGTCTGGCCGCACACGGCATGAGAATTCTGGGGGCAGAAAGCCTGGAGGATTTTGCGGGGAATCCGCGTTTTGCCTATGATCTTGAGGGCGTGCTCCACCAGATCGAATGTCCGCTGCTTGTCATGCATGGAGCGGAAGAGATATTGGTTCAGCCCAATCCGCTGACACAAGCCATGAAGAATTACGAGCAGGCGGGTTCGAAAAACAAGACATTCTACGCGATAGAGGATAGACGACTTGGCGGATTAGAACACTGTCAGGTAGACAACATCAACGTGATGCATGAGGTAGCGCTGAATTGGCTCTGCTCCATTGGGCTTGGGCCAGCTGCGCCCCGCCAATCTTAGGGATTGTCATAACATCATAAAGCAGTAGATTTATTGAAACATTTCCGGTGGAGCTTGTTCAGGAGTATCGTCCTTAGAATCCTGTACAAGCTCTCTCTTTATGGAGGAGTTAAAGGCTATGAGTATTTTATCAAAGAAAAAAAGCGGCAGTACGCCCGCTATACAAATTGACGGAGTGCACAAAAAATTTGGCGACTATATCGCATTCCTCTCACCACCGTACGTATTGTTCGGTATACGGCATTGCAACTGCATAAGTGCAATTTACGCAAACGCTCATATTGCTGGGAATCACAGACGCGCACGGTAAGGAGTTGAAGCAGTGTCTGCCGTTCTATTACCCGATTTGCTGATTCGGGAGACTTTGTTAACATATACCGAGTCTGCAGTCCAATAAACATAACACATCACTCCTCTCGAAATAAAAACTCTAAAATTTATTATTTGCTTGCTTCCTTTCAGCAATATTCACCCGGTAAAAATATCATAAGAAAACTAAAAAAAATACAAGAAAATCAAGTTTTCATTCAAGACTCTTCTTCGGTAATTATAATCCCTCAAAATATCGCAAAACATGATGCGGAAAAACGGTTCCGCTTTTATTTTATAATGAATGCGTAGCGCTACGCCAAAAAGTAAGCGGTTTCAAAAAAGAGGTCCGGATCTTTAAGGAGGAAAAAATTGAGCAGACAAGGAGATTACTATGAGGAAAAAAATTTTAATGATGTTGCCCTTTGCAATCATACTTTCAATATTGCTGGCAGGCATCTCCAGTGCAGAGGTAACTTCTAATTATGTTAACCAGCTTATGGGAGGTGCTGATCCTACCATTGCCAGGACTGCAGACGGCTATTACTATTCAGCTTTTTCAAGCGATAATAATATCACCTTAAAAAGGCATGAAACCATTCTCGGAGTATCCACTGCAAAAAGCAAGGTAGTCTGGAAGAAGCCCGATAATTTCGGATACGTGTGGGGTCCATACGTATATAGGCTGGACGGCAAATGGTATCTGTATTTCTCTTCTGGTCCGGAGGAGAGCTTCGGATATGGACATCCAAGCTCCTACGTCCTGGAGAACCCGTCTCCCGATCCTTTTGAAGGAACCTGGGAGCTTAAGGGAGAATCCGCCAATGCAGACAGCGATGGACAGGTTACGGTCAAGAAGGGACTGCTGAACACGCAGGGCTATGGTTTAGCATGCGGTGTTGTATCCATTAAAGGAGAACCATACTTCACCTATACCAAATATTACTATTACCCTGATCCTAATGATCCTGCAAAGACAAAATTTGACGAGAGCCCTACGATTGTCAAAATGAAGAACCCATGGACATTGGAAGGCGCAGAAGGTAAAGTGGCCCTGCCGCAATATGACTGGGAAAAGCATGGCGACAATATCAATGAAGGCGCTGCGGTCGTTGAAAGAAACGGTAGAATCTATTTCGCCTACTCGGCAAGCAGCTTTATGAATGATAACTATGCTGTAGGCGTATCCGTAGCTAATGCAACCTCAGATGTGATGAATGCCCAGTCATGGGTGAAATATCCTGAGCCGGTGATGAAAAGATCGGATGAAAACAGCTCCTATGGGCCGGGATCCCCCTTGTTCCTTAAGTCCGAAGACGACACCGAGGATTGGATTATGTATCATGGCATACCGACCCATGGACAAGGCGGCGGAAACAGAGGAATAAGAGCGCAGCGTATCTCCTGGGATGATAATGATTTCATCAATCTCGGAATCCCTTCCAATCCCGGCACTGTCCTGAACAGACCCTCCGGAGAGGAAAAAAGCGAAATTTATGAAGCCGAGGATGCAAAGCTCGCAGGAGTATCTAAAGTCATCGGAAAAAGCGGCTATGCTTCGGGCGGTGTATATGAAAAATACAATAACAGCAGCGGAAGTGATTATGTTGAGTTTACTGTAAACACTGCCGCCAAAGGAACCTACTCCCTGGATTTCAGATACAACAATAATACGGCGAATGCTATTAACATGAAATTAGGAGTCAATGGGGAAGCTGCCCGGGATCTTTCCTTTACTTCTAATGCAGGATTTGATGCAAACTTCGATATTCAATCTGCTTATAATATTAAGCTTAACGCCGGAAGCAATACGATCCGCCTCTCTGGCAAGAGCAATTTGGCTCTGGATTCCATGATTATCAAAAGAAGCAGCTTATATGAAGCAGAAAATGCCGGGCTGTCCGGAAATGCAAAGGTGGATACAGACCATCCGGGATATAGCGGAAACGGATTTATTGGGGGATTATGGACTTCAAATTCTGCGGTTACCTTCAAGGTAAATGCCGTCAGTGCAGGCAGCTATTCGGTTAAGCTGGGCTACAGCTTAGGGTTTAATGATGACAGGACCCTGAGTATGTATGTAAACGGGCACAAAATTAAGCAGGTAGACTTCTTCAGCCTAAAAAGCTGGGACAGCTGGGCCGACCGCTATGACAATGTTTTCCTTCAAGAAGGGGAAAATACGATCATGTATAAATACGATGCCGGCGACACCGGCAATGTCAATCTGGACTATATAACGGTTACCGATGCAACTACCTGGCATTATGGAGCTGAAGATGCCAAAACTGCGGGCGCGAATGACGCTGCAGTCGTTTACGCCAAAGACGGCAATATGGGGACCGGATATGTAACCGGCCTCTCCAGAGCGGACTCATCTGTAGAGTTTGCTGTAAATGTTGAGAATGCGGCGTCTTATGATGTGAAGCTGAGATATGCCAAAGAAGCTGCAGGTAAAACCTTAGGTTTGTATTTGAATGGCACTAAGATTAAAAATATTACTCTCCCCTCTACTGGCGGACTTACGGTCTGGAAGGAGCAGCTTGAGACGTTAAGTCTGAAAGAGGGAAAAAACACGATCGCTTATAAAAATGAAACGGATCATTCAGGCATTATAAATATGGACAGTATTCATCTTAACAAGCGGACTCCCTGGCGGTATCAGGCAGAAGAAGCAACCAGAGCGGGCAGCCTGAAGATTGCCAAAGATCACTTATGGTATGAAGGCAACGGATTCGTAGGCGGATTTGAGCAAACAGGCGATGCGGTCAAGTTTGAAGTCAATGTCCCCAATACAGCTGCCTATACATCAACACTGCGGTATTCCAGCGTACAGAGTTCTAATATAACCATGACAATGTATGTTAACGGACAGAGAATCAAACAAGTATCTCTACCTCCGACAGCGAATTGGGATACGTGGAATAACAGTACGGAGTCCGTAAACTTGAACGCCGGTAAAAATGTAATTGAATTCATCCGTGAACAAGGAGATACCGGAAGATTCAATATCGACAGTCTCACTATAGATAAGACCCTGGGCGGATTTATGAGTTCAACTGCCAAGAAAATCATTCCCGAAAAGATGGTTAAAATCCAGCCGAAACACAGCGGAAAAGCACTGGATGTGGACAAAGTTTCAAGTAATCCGCTGGCAGTAATCAACCAATGGGCCAATGGCGACGGCAATAATCAGCTATGGAGATTCCTGGATCTCGGTACAGGTTATTATCAAATCCAGTCGGTTCAAAGCGGTCTTGTCATCGACATTCTTCCCGGTTCAACCATACTGCAAATCTGTCAAAATACAAAAGCTTCCGGATCCATACCGGATACTCAACAGTGGAAACTGGAAAAAGACGGTGACTACTACAAAATAGTTAACAAAAGCAATAATAAAGTAATCACTGTAGAAGGAGCATCCTTTAGTGATGGCGCAAAGGTAAGGTTAGCTGATGACCAGGCGAAAGATAATCAGCGGATGAAAATAGAAATCCGCAATCTCAGCAATAGTGAAATCAGCGCTTTGACTGAGCTAAATGGAACCTTTGATATCACTTTTAACGCCAATGGCGGAAGTCCGGCCCAGACGGTTGTTCAGGCCGTGTACGGCGAACCATTGACTGCTCCGGCTGTAACAAAGGAAGGTTATGAGCTGGAGGGCTGGTACAACGATGCTGCGAAATGGGATTTTGCCGCCCAGACGGTGCCGGGTGCCTTGACGCTGACGGCGAAATGGACGCTTAAGGCGCCTACGGTGCAGATTGTCAGCGAAGGCTCGCTGCGGGCGGGATCGGCCGGAATCCTCCGCGCTGCCGGAACAGGGACAGGAACCCTGTCCTACACCTGGTATGTGGACCAGGGAGAAGGCTACGGCGAACCGGTCGGATCGGGCGACGTGCTGACGCTTCCGGAGTTGTCCGAAGCGATGAGCGGCTACCGGTACAAGGCCGTCGTGACGGGCGAAGGCGGCTTAACCGGAGAGCAGGAATACATCCTGCAGGTGCTTCCGGCCGATGCGGAATGGATAATTCCGGCATTCGGGACCGATCTGCCTTCTCTGCTTGACACTGTGGAAGGTGAACCGCTAATGCTGCTGGTTGAGCCGACAGGAGACGTTGAGTCTATCGAGTGGGAAGTGAAACACCCGGACGGCGGTGATTGGCTGACGGTCCCGACTGTTACCGGTGCGGTATACCGCTTCACTCCGGGAGTGGAAGATGACGGAACGCAGTACCGTGTGGTGCTGACCGGCAAAGCAGAGGTGAATTCGGTTCGTATCACTGGAACGGAGCTTAGGCTCAAGGTGTATCCGGCGCATGAAGTCCCGTCGGTCCAGTCGTTCACGGCAACCGGTAATCCGGTAGTGGAGGGGGACTCAGTTACCTTTACCGTTGTAGCCAACTCGGTATATGGAGAGCTCAGCTACCGCTGGCTGAAGAATGACCTTGTACTGGATGGTGCCAATGCCAACAGCCTGACTGTTGTGAAGGCCGGGGCTGCTGATGCCGGGGCATATAAGGCAGAGGTGACCAATACCCGTATCATCGGGGACCGTACTTATGTAGATGCGGTCAATACAAAGACGATTGAACTGACTGTCAACCGTCCTCCGGTAACGCCAACGGATCCTCCGGTGACGCCGACGAGCCCGCCGTCAACAACGGCGAATCCAGCACCAACACCACAGCCAACCGCAACGCCACGGCCTTCGGCTGCAGTCATTACAGCCGCCCAGCTGAGCAGTCCGGCGGTGAACGGGGTGGTTACTGTGCAGGTGGGGCAAGCGGCTGCCATTGAGCTTCCGGTGAATGCCGGGGAGCTGCTGGGAACAAAATCATTGCGTGTGCAGGGAGACGGAATAGAGCTTGTGCTGGCGCCGGAGCTGCTGAAGCAGCTGGCCGAAGCCATGCCTGCTGCTGAGAGCAGAGGTGCCAAGATCCTGCTGAAGGCAGGGCGGAAGGCGCTGGAGGAAGTTAAGCTGAAGACGGAAGCCGACGTAGCGCTGAAAGGCAGGCTGCTGGATTATGATCTGAGCCTGTCCGGAACGGATGGAGCGGTCCATCGGCTTGAGAAATATCCGGCTCCGGTAGGCCTCAGCTGGCCGGCCGATGGACTTGATCCGAGGCTGCTTGGCCTGTACCGTGTGGGAAGTGACGGTACACTCACCTACCTGGGCGGTGCAGCGGAAGACGGCGGATTGAAGGCGCTACTTGACGGCAGCGGCATGTACGCGCTGCTGGAGTATTCCAAGCAATTCAGCGATGTCCCTGTCACGCACTGGGCATTTGAAGCCTTGCGTGAGCTGTCTGCAAAACATCTGATCCAAGGTATATCGGAGCTGGCTTATCAGCCCGGCCGGAACATTACCAGAGCTGAATTCGTGCAGCTGATGTCGAACACGCTGCAGCTAAGCGGCAGAGGCACCACTTCCTTCACCGATGTTCCGGAAGGCGCCTGGTATCAGAACGCTCTCTCCGGCATGGTGCAGGCCGGTCTGATTACCGGCCGGACTCCGGAGTCCTTCCAGCCGAATGCAGAGATCAGCCGTGAAGAGATGACCGTCATTCTGATGCGGGCGTACCGGCTCCAGCATGGTGCCATTCCGGCCGCTCCGGTCAGCCCTCCCCTTAAGGATGCTGCAGACATTTCCGACTGGGCAGCGGATCAAGTGGCTGCAGCGACTGCGCTTGGCCTCGTGAAAGGACGGGCTGACGGTACCTTTGCTCCCCAAGCTCCTGCCACCCGTGCAGAAGCAGCGCAGATCCTGATGAATTATTTGAGATAAGCATTGACGAGAAACGGAGATTACCGGTTCTGCAAGGCATAAACAAGCGCTCCCCCTTACACTGTTCCAAGGGGGAGCGCTTCTTGTACCCTGTACCGCAAATATTTCAAGAATAATATGAAGACTATAACCAAACCAGCAACCGAACAATGGCTTAAGATCACTCGGTAAGGAAACAAATATTGTACATTTTGCAACTTGGATTCCTAGAGTGCAGGATTTTAAATAGTAAACGCACACCGGAAGCTTTCCGCAATAAAGCTCGCTATTTACAGCAGCAGTCGCCGGATTTCAGCCACAGACAGCGGGTTGATTTAAGAAATCTAGCGGCAACAGCAGCTGGAAGTCCAAATATACACTTTGATAAAAGCAAGCTGTGAGAAAAACCCGGCAGAAAACGAAAAACTAAATAACCAGTCGCCGCAAATCTACCGGTGACTGGTTATTTAGTTTCATTTAAACCTAGATGGAGTCTGTGTTCCTGGCGTAAGTCATTTTGCTGCACTTCGGATTAAGTGCGTAAGGGTTGTAATTTCCTGCGGATCACGTGTCGCCCCCAAGATGAACCAGCCGGTACTCTGGCCGCGGGGTCCGACATAGACCATCTCTCCGTCTATTGTTTTTTGCTTCATGGAATTAGGTCTGGTTTTACAAGGCTCCAGAGCATACATGCAGTCCCCGGTCGCCCGTTTGGCTATCAGTGAACGGGGAAAGCATTGCAGAGAACGAATCACATAAGCCGCGGCATCTTGTCCTGTGTTCACCAGCATCTCGGCCGTCAACTCCCGCCCCCCGCCTGCGACAGCGTGGTAGTCGCGGACCTGCGGCAGCGCGGCCAGCCCTTCCACGGGTTCAGGAATGTATTGATAACAGCGGATCGGGTCCAGCCTGCTCCCGGAATTGTAGACAGCTAATGGGTCTTCCTCCGGCGGGGCAGAATCGCGGAGCAACATTTTCCCGGGCGAGACCGGCAGAACATAGCTTCCGCCTCCCGACATGAAAACCCCCGCCAGCTGGATATGGTATCCGTCATCAACCGGTTGGGCGGTATCTGTTAAATTCCGCACCGTATCCTCCCGGAACAGCGCAGCTGCCCCGTAATTGGTTACGATGCGGATTAATTTTTCATACACAGGCAACGTTCCATACCCTCTCACTGGAACATTCCCCTCCAGGCAGATCTGCCGCTCATCCCAAATTAGCCGTACCGATTCCAGCAGCGCCGGGGAATAAGACCCTGTTCCATGGACGGTTCTTTCCTCATCCGGGGTGCCGAAGATTTCAGGCCCTATGGCAGCCACAGCCGCATAGAAGCCTGAATCCCAGCCCGAATGTTCATTATCGGTCAGATCGACGTGATCCGGATGCAGCAGATACCGCTCATCACGGTCCCAGCTGATTTTCTCAGCATCCAGCCTGATTTCCCCGATGTCCATTCCCCGTTCCAGAATCACGGTAAAGACAAGTCTGCCATTGGAAATAGTCAACAGGTGCATTTGCGAGCCGAAGCGGTCTGTAACAAGCGTCAGGGTAACAAAGCTGCCTTCCGGCAGCACCTGCGGAATGCCCGGCTGCAGCTGCGCCAGTGTCAATCCGGTTATCCGCTTATTGTCCATCCGTACGGTCTCCCCGTCCGGTGTGGCCGGTTACGCCTATATGGGTCAGCAGATACACGGGATTAAGCTGTTCAAAGCTGGTGATGGTAAGATGAGCGCGGACAAGCAGCCGCCCGTCTCCGATGCCAGCAACGCGCATGCCTGCCCGGATCGCACCTTCTACACCGGCGGCAGCATCTTCAAAGACAAAGCATGCGGCCGGCGCCACACCCAGCAGCCCGGCTGCCCGGAGGAATACCTCCGGGTCCGGCTTCGCCCTGACAATGGTGTTGCCGTCTACCACTGCGTCAAACAACGGCCTGATGTTCACCTTCTCCAAGATCAGAGGAGCATTTTTGCTGGCCGATGCAATCCCTGTTTTGATTCCGCATGAGTGTAATTGCCTAAGAAAGTCGGTTACACCGGGCAATACATCAGCGGGTGTAAGTGTTGCAAGGTACTCTGTGTACCACTCATTCTTCCGGGAAGCCATCGCCTCCCTCCGCTCCGGCGTTACCTCCGTGATCCCGCCGGCCCGAAGCAGAAGATCAAGTGACTCCATGCGGCTGACACCTTTCAGCTGCTCATTATCGCTTTCGCTGAAGGCGAATCCCAGCTCACCGGCAAGGCGCTGCCAGGCTTTGTAGTGGAATTTCGCGGTGTCGACAATCACGCCGTCCAAATCAAAGATGGCTGCCTCAAATGGTTGTGTCTGCAATTGCTTCCCTCCCGTCCAGCTTGTGTATTTCATAAGCACCTGGATGAAGGGTTGTCCGGTAGCGCTCTCCCCGCCAGGCAATCTGAAAGTCCAGCTCCTCCCAGCCCTCGGGCAGACGGGGCTCAAGCTGAAGGGTTTCACTCCACATTGCACTCTTCAAACCGGCAAACCCGTAAACGATAAGCTGCCACAAACCGCCGCAATTGGCGATATGAATTCCTTCAGCGGCACCTTTTTTCTCAGGCGAGAGATCAATAGCCATCACCCGCTGCAGGAAATCCGCAGCAGCCTCCTTCTGATCGAGCCAGGAGGCCACAATACCGTGAACCGCCACGGACAAAGAGGAATCATGAGTCGTGATCGGCTCATAATAGGCATAGGCCGCCTTCAGCTGCTCCCGGGTGAATTCCTGCGGGAACAGCAGCATTAATTCCAGAACATCCGCCTGCTTTAACGCCTTGGAACGATAATTGCGCTCCTGGGAAATGAAATGGCCGAAAGGCCTGGACTTGTCGGTCCAGACACTTGCAAAATCCACATCTGCATAGGAGGCGAAATCGTCGGATTGCGGAACAACTTCGCTCTGGCTGTCATACGGTAGCCTTAGCTTCTCCGCTGTGCGCCGGAAGAGCTCCCGTTCACCGGGGCGAATATCCAGCCGCTCTGCCGCAGTCGCATAGCTGTCCGGCATGCTGCCTTGCAGGCTGTCCAGACAAGCAACGGTCTGCTCCAGACTGAATTTGACCATACGGTTGGTAAAGGCATTGTTACGGGTAAAGGGCAAATATTCGTCCGGCCCCATAACGCCGAGCAGTTCGCAGGCCCCCTCCCGGTTCCAATCCACCCGGTCACACCAATAACGGGCCGTCTCCACCAGAATATCAATGCCGTAGCGCTCCAGAAATTCATGATCTCCTGTAGCCCTCACGTAGTGATATATCGCATACACTATATCCGCTGTTATATGAATTTCATGATCAGCATACTGCCAGTTGGCACATTGTTCTTCCCCGCTCAGCGAGGACTCCCACGCATACCGTGCTCCCTTGTATCCATAATTCTTCGCGTTGCGTCTGGCTCCATCGAGCGTATTGTAGCGGAACAGAAGCAGATTACGGGCGGCCTGCGGGTTAGTGTGCAGGTAGAAGGGCAGCAGGTTGATCTCTGTGTCCCAGAAATACCTGCCGAAATAGGCCTCCCCGGCATAGCCCTTGGCGCAGATCGCCACCCGCGCATCCTGCCCGCTATTTGCGCGGATCAGATGGTAGAGCGATGCCCGGACGCTTACCTGCGCTATATCATCTCCCTTAATACGGATATCAGCATGCTGCCATTTGCTCTTCCAGCTGTCAGTATGCCGCTTATACAGCTGCTCCCAGCCTAAATCGCGTGCGCGGCTGAGATGTTCATGCGCCCTGTCACAGACCGTTCCCTCCTCCCTATCACGGTCGGTTGTCACCGCAGTCAGCTTGGTGACAGTCAAGCGGTCCCCGTTCTGCAGCCTGCAATCCCCGCGGAGTGCAGCCATCGTCCGGGTATTGTCTTCCTGCCAGTTCATGGCTTCAGAGGCTTCCAGCGCAGACAGCATGAAGATCTGATTGCCCTCCTCTGTCAGCGTCTCGAGTGACAGGCTTCCTTCTGATTCTGCTGAGGGAACAATCCGGGCAAAATGATTCATTCCATTGGTGCGTACATCAGCCCGGAGGGTGGCCTTCACCTCCAGCCTGCCTTCGCCTGCCAGCACCTCAAGCTGTACCCGCTGGATGCAAAGATGGGTATCCGCCATACTGATGTAGCGGCTGTAGGTACATTGAAGCTGCATCCCCTCTTCCGTTTCCCATATGAATGCACGATGAAGGCTTCCATCACGCAGATCCAGCCAGCGTCTGTAGCTGCTGATCCGGCAGCGGTCCATATCCAGCCGCTCGCCGGCTGACCGGAATTCAAGTCCCAGAACATAAGGGAGATTGATAATCTCTTCCTTCAGCAGCGGATGCCGTCCCACAATGCCCGGAATATAGGTTCCCTGCTTGGACTTCAGGTGCCGTGGCTTCTCCAGCGTAACGTTATCAGGAAAGCGCAGGTAGTCCTCATCCTGGGGCGCATCACTGCACCCCTCCTCAAAGCTTCCACGGACATGCATATAGCCGTTTCCCTGGGTAAAGAGTCCTTCATAATGCTTGTGTAATCCGGCCTGATATCCGTTTTCCTTCAGGCACCACAGGTTTTCCTCATTCATCTGCAACCTCCTGGTTTCTCCGGTATCTTTCCTTTGGTTATCATCCGGTTCATCATCCCTTAACTGCTCCCGCAGCAAGTCCGGATACCACCTGCTCCTGCAGCAGGATATACACCAGGATACTCGGGATGATGACGACCATCGTGGCCGCAAACATGACGCCGTAATCGCTGGCAAACTGGCTTTTGAAATAATAGAGCGCAAGCGGCAGTGTGCGGCTTTGATTGCCCGTTGTCAGAATAATAGCGAATTGAAATTCATTCCAGCAGAGCAGAAACTGCATCACCCCAGCCGTGCCGAAGCCCGGCTTCGATATAGGCAATATAATTTTGAAGAAGGTCTGGATGAAGCTCGCACCATCCAGGTAAGCCGATTCCTCCATTTCCTTAGGAATCGTCAGGAAATAGCTTGATAGAATATAGAGCGAGACCGGCAATCCAAAGCCGGTATATACGATGATAAGTCCAATCAGCTTGTCGTACAGCCCGAGCGTGTTAACCGTCAAGTATAACGGCTGCAGCATTGCAGCGCCTGGAATCAAGAGCGAAAGGGAGAAGGCTCCCATCAGCAGCTTCTTGCCGCGGAATTGAAAGCGCGCCAGGACATAGGCTGCCATTCCAAGCAGAAGCAGATTGAGCACAGTTCCGAAGATCCCCACGATTACACTGTTGATGTAGAACCGGGATATCGGCGCTATTTTGAAGGCCATGGTGTAATTGGAAAAGCGGAAGCTGCTTGGCCAGCCGAGTGAATTGGTCAATATCTCGGCATTTGTCTTAAACGAAGCCAGCAGCACCCACAGGAACGGACCCAGCGATAACAGGACAATCAAGAACACAAACCCATATTTGAGTACAGCCAAACCTTTTTTCAACATTTCCACCCCATCCGCTCCATTCAGTTTTGGGAGCTGCCTATTCTGAACAGATTTCGGCACAGCAGGACAAAGATCAAGCCAAAGCCGATTAGAAAGACGCCCACTGAGTTGGAATAACCGAAGTTATTGTTCATGAGTGCGGTCTTGTAAATATAAATTGGCAAATTCATGGTTTCATTGCCGGGTCCGCCGCCAGTCGTCATCAAAATAATATCCATCTTCTGCAGCATGCTGGTTCCGGACAGAATCACGCAGGTGCCGATAATGTTGCGCAGCATTGGAAGGATGATGTACAGATTAATCTTGAAAGTGCTGGCCCCGTCAATGCGTGCGGATTCATACAGGCTTTCCGGAATCGCTGCGATTTCGGCCAGAATCAGAATGGTGACGACAGCCGCATAGGGTAGCCAGGTCATTGTGACAGAGAAGAAGGCTGTCGCATAATCCATGAACCAGTTCTGGGCATAATCGGCATTTCCAAACAAGCGGGCAATACTGTTCACCGCACCAAAATCAGGATTGAGCATACACAGGAACAACATACCCACAGCGGCCCCCGAGATGATGTTAGGGAACATGTAAACTGTTCGTGCAAACTTCCAGTAGAATTCCTTCATACTGAGAATAATCGCGAATATGGTGCCGATGGCAACGTGTACCGTAGACTGGAGTACAACCCAGACGAGTGTATTCAGAGCACTTTTGCGAAAATCGGTATCGTCACTAAACAGCTGTATATAGTTAGCGAGACCGTTAAACACCGGTCTTCGTCCGGCCGACCATTCCGTAAAGGACGTACCGAACAGAATGACAAGTGAGACGGCATAGACAATAATAAACAATGCTACTGTCGGCAACAGGAAAAGCGCGATATTTCCTCTATTTTTCCTAACCATCCATATGGTCCTCCCCAATCCTCAGCTTACAGTTTATTTATTTTTGGCAGCAATATCCGTCAGTTCCTTGGCAATTTCTTCTGCCGTTGCCCGGCCGGATATCAGCTTCGGATAAAGGTTCTTCCATGCATCTGTTACGTTCGGATACACGATGGAATCAAGCGTCCGGTAATGAAGCTGCGTCTTTTGGGCTACCATAATAGATTCAACTACAATCGGATATTTCTGCTTAAGTGCGTCCGAAGGCTGGATTTCATTCGATACCGGCATCACATTGCCGTATTCAAGCGCGATGGTCTGTCCCTCAAGCCCTGTCTTGAAACGAATGAATTTCTCAGCGGCTTCGCGGGTTTCCGGCGTTTTGGCTCCGATCATATAGCCCACCTCGTAGGTGGAAATCAGGCTGTTGTTCGGAAAAGCGGCAACTCCCACCTTTTTATCGAAACCTTCACTGGATTTGGTCGGATCGCTGAAGTCTCCGATCATCCAGGGACCATTTGCAATCATCGCCGCCTTGTTCTGGCTGAAGGCGTTCGCTGCGTTGGCGTATCCGGCTCCAAGTGCATCCTTGGTCGTATACTTCTCCAATAACTCCTTCATCATGTTAAGCGCCTGATTCATTTCGGGCGTATTGAAGTCGGTGGGGTGCAGTGTGTTCATGAACGCTTTGCCGTTGTCCCCGTTAGTGCCGATCATGGCAGCAAGAATCAGATTGGTCGTCCAGGCATTCTCCCCGGTCATGAGTGCGAGCGGAACAAAGCCCGCTGCTTTAAGCTTCTCGTTGTTGCTCATAAATTCATCCCAAGTCTCCGCCGGCTTGATCCCTGCCTTCTCAAACATCTCCTTATTGTAGAAATAACCGATGTTCTGCTTCTGATCGCTGATCGACCAGATCTTTCCGTCCCGGGTATTGGAGGATAGCGCATCTTCTCCGATGGCGGCCTTCCACTCCGGGTCCTTGTCTAAATAATCATTGAAAGGGGTTGCAAGATTTCCTTTGATCAAAACGTCATTAATTCCGTCCTTGCCCATGACGACATCCGGAACATCCCCGGAGGCTGCCAGAATCTTGATCTTGTCAACATATGCAGCGTCACTTGGAATTTCTTCAACCACAACCTCCACTTCATCACCATACTTGGCGTTGAACTGCTTGATTTGCTCTTCCTCCATCTTGGCTGACGCGTGAGTGCCGACCCGGAAGGTAAGATAAGAAATTTTCACAGGCGCCTTGGCCGCCGCGGCATTTCCCGGGCCCGCTGTTGCAGCCGCCCCGCTGTTCTCTGCCGAATTCTTTGATCCGCATGCCGAAATGGACATGGCTAGAATCAGCGTGCTTGCCAGAGCAAAGCCCGTTTTGTGCATTGGTTTCTTCAAACTAAATCCCCCTTAATAATGATAGCGTGATGCATGAGCGTAACCCTTCGGCCCATTGCAGTTTGTTACAGCTCTCATTGTAGAACAAAGAAAAAAGCGAATGAATTCGTTTTTCGGTATTATCTTTTATAAAATCTTGAGTAAATAGGGCAAGGCAGCGGGATGGATGAAAGGGATTTCAGATTTCTTTAACTCTTCATCGTTTTCTTTACCATATCGCCCGAACGTCTGAATTCCCTTCTGTTTGCCTATTCGCCGCAATAAAAAAATTATATAATACGCTTACTATAAGACTCATCAACCAAGGAGCAGTCTGCATGTCCAAAGAACATCTCCTTCGACGGCTCAGCCTTCGCCCCATTTCCGGATGGCTCTCCCGCATCCCGGTAAGGAATAAAATTGTAATTATCATCTTTCTTCTGATTCTTCTGCCGATGACGTTCGCTGGCTGCTATTTCTATTGGAACATTTCCCAGATTCTAACTAGGAATGCCAATGATAATCTGTCCCTTCTGATCCGCCAGACCAACGACAATATTGAGAAATCCTTTCAGATTATTGATAATACCTCCCTGCATTTCCTCTCCAATAAAATGTTAAGAAACTGGCTAATCAACGATGTGTCACTGAGCGATGACTTCTACAAGAAATTCATGAATAAAAGTGAAATGGAAGAGGATCTGAAGTACAGCCTTATGTTCAACAATGCTTGGAATATCAGCCTGCTGTCAACGGCCTATGTATTTTTTGATACGGACAACTATGTATCCGTTCTAAAGTCACCGCCTAACATTGAACAAATTAACAGGAACAATCTCGCTGTCTATCAATCGGTTAATGGCAGAATGGTCCGGGGTAAGGAAATTCTCACGCCAAGCCCCGGGGACCCCACCATCTATTTCACACGGGTGATGTCCAATATCAATCTTCCCCGGCAGCGTCTTGTGCTGATCTTTGGCACGAATGAGGCAGATTTAGCCGAAGAGTATTCCGCACTGCTCGCCTTTAAGGGCGCTATGGCCTACATTATTGATAGCCGGGGAACCATCTATTCAAGTAGCGATAAGCATGAGTTAGGTTCTATCGTTTCTCCTGATATATTGGCGCTTAAGGACAATACCGAGGTAAGTGACGTCAAGCTAAATCAGGAGACCTACCTGGCCGCTTCCCGCAGCATCGGTACAACCGGGCTTACTTTCATTGCAGGCATTCCAAGGAAACAGGTACTCTCCAAATTATCAGGGAGCATGTACAATTACATTTGGATCATCGCTCTGATTGCTTTCGTATCCCTCGCGGCAGGAATTCTGTTATCTCTTCGCTTTACACGGATCGTCCGTGATCTGCTGCGGAGCATCCGCAAAGTAAAGAAAGGGGATTACAACACAAGAATGCCAGCCTACAAGGATGTGGAGCTTAATCAGCTGAGTACCACCTTCAACAACATGACAGATGAGATCAACTATCTCATCAAGGAAGTGTATGAGAAGCACCTGCTGATCAGGGAGTCGGAGATCAAATTTTTACAAGCCCAGATGAATCCCCATTTTCTGTTCAATACGCTCATTACCATTGGTTACAAAGCGAAATTGTCCAAAGATGAGACCGTTTACAAAATGGTGACATCGCTTACTGAGCTGCTGCAGGCAAGTATTTATTCGAGCAGCCTGGCCAAAATCCCGATCCGGCAGGAACTGGATTTAATCAAATTTTATCTTTATCTGCAGAAAGAAAGGTTTGAAGATAAGATGGAGTATACGATCCAGATCGAGGATGAAGCGTTACTGGATCTGCTCCTGCCCAAGCTGAGTGTTGAACCCCTGGTGGAAAATGCTGTGGTGCACGGTGTGGAAAAAAAGCTGGGCAAGGGGATGATCCATATCCGCATTTACCGCAGAAACGATTCGGTCTATTTCGAGATCACGGACAATGGCATCGGATTTGAGCATGTTCCACGGGATTGGAATAATTTCGAGAATACCACCATACGCAAACAAGGCCACAACAATATTGGCCTGATCAACACGCATAAACGGGTGAAGCTGATCTACGGCGAGGCTTATGGAGTGGATGTTGAGAGCGAACTCGGTTCAGGCTCCAAAGTTACCCTTCACATACCAGCAGATTCGGGGGAAATTCCGCATGTATAACGTCATGATTGTTGATGATGAGCCTGTTATCAAAAAAGGGCTGCAGTGTTTTATTGATTGGGACGTTCTTGAGTGCGAGGTTGTTTGTGAGGCATCCAATGGGTTGGAAGCGGTAGAGATACTGGGCTATTATGATATCGATATTATTGTAACCGATATCCGCATGCCGGGGATGGATGGTCTTGCTTTATCGGACTATGTGCACCAGAACTTTCCGCAGACCAAGGTCATCATTCTTACTGCCTTCGCGGACTTCTCCTATGCCCAAACGGCCATTCAATATGAAGTGGTTGATTTTGTGGTCAAGACCAATCCGACCGAGCAGATTCCCCGGGCTATTGAAAAGGCAACTCGGCTGCTGGAAAAGGAGAGGGAGCAGACGCAGAAAGTTAGACAGTTGGAGAGCAAAATCAACGACAATCTGTCCGAAATCAGCGAGAAATTTCTGAAGGAAGCCGTAGGCGGCTTGATTAGTGATGAAGCAGGTTTATTCAGCCGCTCAAGAGAGCTGGGTCTGCAATTGGAGAACTATTTCGGGATCTATCTGGAAGTTAAGGATATGCCCGGCCTCCATGCAAATGCGGATGCCCCGGCGAATGACCATCACCGGTTCTTGTCGTCCATCCGCCAATTCCTTGCACTGGCCTTCGGGGAACGTCCCTCTTATATCATGACCATGGAGAAAAACACCTTGCTCGCTATTGTCTCCATGGACGGCGGCAATGCATCAGTATCCACACAAGCGCTGCTCACGATCAGTAATGAAATCCTTGCCATGGCAGAGAACTTCAGGCAGTACCATGTCAATATCGGCATCAGTCTGAACCACCGGGATGTTCTGACACTCAGGGTGGCTTATCTTGAGGCCAGAGAGGCACTTCAAGGCAGCTTCTATAACGATAATTATGTAGCTGTGTATATGCCCCATACGAATCAGACACTCACTCCCGGAGCTCCTCCCCATCATGCCGCAGAGCAAATTGCCGAACATCTACAGCAAGGACAAAACGATCTGGCGGTCCAGCATCTGGACCAGTTACTTGAGAGTTACAAGAGCATCAAAGAGCCGATAGAAAATGTAAAGGTAGCTTGTCTGCTTATCGGTTCCTACTGTTTCCGTCTGCTGAGCGCAAGCACACCCTTCGCACCGGAGCTGGATGAAAACCAATCCGCGGTTTACAAGCAAATCCAGGAGAGCAAGAGCATTCAGCTGTTAACAGACATCCTGGGGCGCCTGATCCACAGCTGCTCAAGGGCAATGGCGCAGAGTGACAAGCAGCCCAATTACATCGTTATAGAATGCCAGAAATATATAAGAGAGCATTACAACCAGAACCTGAATCTGCAGATTATTGCGGACCATATCCACATCAACAGCAGCTACCTCAGCCGCCTTTACAAAAAGGTAACCGGGGAGTCCATCATCGACGTGATCAACAAGTACCGGATTGATATGGCCAAGAAATTACTCAGGAATCCGGCGAGTAAAGTATTTGAAGTCGCGGAAGCCGTGGGCATTGAGACACCTGCCTATTTCACGCATGTATTCTCCAAATATACAGGGATGAGTCCCAAGGAATACAAGCTGAATTATTCACAGAACGAATTGGGATAACCCTCAGCAGATACGAATATCTTCCGTAAACGCAGAGCAAATCCCTTACTCTGGTAGAAGGAAATTAAGCTATACGACGTAGCTCTGCCACCCATTTACTTAATAAAGGGGCCAAACTCCGTTTGTTTAGATTTTTATTCGGGTAACAGCCATTCCCCTTATTTCACTAGATTTATACGAGTTATACAGTTTGCGCTCAGGGGCTATCACGAAGTGAATTCACTCGAATTTATCTTTTTATTCTCGGCAGAAATGCCGCCGGAATTAGCGCCAATGTAGAGAAGGCAATTGACCAGATAAACGTATGATTGAACGCAACAGCCACAGCTGCCGGGTCATGTGACAAGACTGAATTTAGCTCGTTCTGCAAAATAATAGCGATAACCGATACACCGAAGGCGCCGCCGATCTGCTGCATAATACGAGTGGTGCTGCTGGCATGCGGGATTTGCTGCGAAGACAGGCCAATATAAGCGGAAGCCATGACCGGCAGAAAAACAGCGCCTAATCCTGCTCCCCGCACGATCAATGCCGCGCTCAAATAATAATAGCTCGTATCTCCACTAAGCTGCGTAAGCGGCCATGTTCCAAGCATGGTAAGGACGGTTCCGACAAGAACGACGGGCTTCGAACCGATCTGATCCGTTAGTTTGCCGGCAAGCGATCTTGTCAGCAGCATCCCGACCCCTTGCGGAACGAGCAGCAGACCGGATAGAAGCACCGATTCGCCACGGACTTGCTGGAAGTACAGCGGCAGCAACAGCATTGCCCCGTAGGAGGTCAGGCCGGATAGAAAAAGCAGTGCCGCGGATACAGTAAAGGAACGCACACGGAACAGCCTAACATCGAGCAACGCTTCGTTTCCTTTGCGAAAGGCATAAACGACAAATACAACTAGAAGCGATAACCCTGCTATAACGGGAACGAGAACCGCAGCATGTCCAAAACCGTGACTCAAGCTCACTTCTCCAAGACCGTAAATAATGAGCACGATAGCTGGGGAGAGCAGCATCAGTCCCGGCAGATCCAGCCGCAACGTTCGGGTTCCGCGCTCTTCATTAGGCAGCTCTTTCCACGCCATAATGATGGCAACGATGCAGAGCGGAATATTTACAAAGAAAATCCATCTCCAGCTCAGATGGTTGATGATAAGGCCTCCCAGCACTGGCCCGAGTATCGGCCCAAGCAGCGCCGGTAAAGCCACCGTGGCCATCTTTTTGCCCATATTTCGTCCTCCAGAGGCGCGCACTGCCAAGGTCTGCATAATGGGCATCAGCAATCCCCCGCCGATCCCTTGAATGGTACGGAAAAAAATCAGGCTCTCCACGTTCCATGCCAAGCTGCATAGCACAGAACCGAGCAAGAACATGCCCAGCGAAAATAGCCACATAGGCTTGCCCCCGAATCGCTCCACCGCCCAGCCGCTGAAGGGAATGACCATAGCAAGCGCAAGCAGATAAGCGGTCATAACCCATTGAATGGTTGACACCGAGGTATTGAATTCCCGAACCAGCGTATTAATAGCCACATTCGTTATCGTCGTGTCGAATAGCGGAGCCAGAATGCCAACCATTAGAATCCACATCAATTTCTTCTCGGCTGCCTGCTGTTCAGCCGATTCAAGCGCTGTAGAACCTTGTTTTTGCATGTTGATTGCCTCCCTTTGATCGAAAAATAAGAAACTTTTGGTTTCTTATTTGCGTTTATGATATACTATCCCTATATGAAACGCAACGAATTTTTCTAAAGGAGTACGAGAACAACATGTCCAATTCTCAACACCCGGATAAATTGAAAAACAGACGCAGAGGCAAAGAGCTGGAAGCGGCTATCCTGCAAGCCGTACGGGAAGAGTTGACTGAACAAGGCTATTCTAATCTTACGATGGATGGAGTGGCGGAACGGGCGGGGACAAGCAAAGCCGTGCTGTACCGTCGATGGGCCAACCGCGCTGAGATTGTACTCGCGGCGATCCGGGAACGCGTGCCTCTCCCGCTGGAGGAGGTACCCGATTACGGGAATTTGAGGGACGATGTATGCAGCGTGCTTCAATCAATGAATCAGAACAACATCGAAGTGATGATCAAGGCCTTTTATGGGCTCGTAACGGAAATCGGCGCCATACCGCTCGCATCCTTATTATTCCCCCAAGGGCGTCATAACAGGACAATGACGATTGTACTGCAGCGGGCCGTTGACCGGGGAGAGGTGTCGGCCGAAGCCGTTACACCCCGGATGCTTACTTTGCCGGCAGATCTGGCCCGCCATGAGCTAATGCTGTATAACAAACCAATGTCCGAGCAGACGATTGCTAATCTTGTGGACGAAGTGTTCTTGCCGCTTGTATTGAAACGGTGATTACCAACGCCCGTCCTTCCGCAAAAATTCCATTTGATATGCAATGGGTGGCACAGCTGGGGTCTGAAAACAAAAATAACACTCCGAATTACGGAGTGCTAAGACCCCCTCATAACTTATAGGACTCATAAGTTCAACTGAGGGGCTCCGTTCATAGATTCATTCCTATTCTCAAATCCAAGCCCCATAAACACCAAAAGCCCCCCGCCCTGTTACTGTTCACCGATACTATCCCTCAATCTCCAAAGGGAACTCCCTCATATATTTAAGCAATTCATCCACGGTGGTAAAAGCAAGGCCCGTAACCGTATCCGCACACCCGTAGTAGATCGCAATCCGTCCTGTCGCGGAATCGGTCAAAGCCGCGCAAGGGAAGGTCACATTGGGCACATCTCCCACACATTCGTACACCATTTCCGGCCCCAGAATATAATTGCGCGAACGGGCTTTTACTTTCCAAGGCTGATCCAGATCCAGAAGCGCACAGCCCATGCGGTAAACAAATCCATTACATGTGTTGATTACGCCGTGA
>NZ_LVYY01000031.1:0-19186 GCF_001909085.1 Paenibacillus sp. P32E
TATTACAGGAAGTCATATTCTTGGCGACAAAGCCTATGGCTCAGAAGGGATTCGGAATTGGATTACAGCTAAGCAGGCATCCTACACTATCCCGCCTAAAGCGAATAGTCAAAACCCATGGAAAGTCGATTGGTATCGGTACAAAGAGCGACACTTAGTGGAGTGCTTTTTCAATAAAATCAAACATTTTCGCCGTGTGGCTACTCGTTACGACAAATTGGCCAAGTCATTCTTGGCGTTTGTATACGTAGCAGCCATTTTCAAATTGACTCAATGAAAAGTTTTCAGACACGACCTAGATATCACGTGAACTAATTCTTTTGTATGTATACTCACAACTTGTCGCTCTTCTATTACTATTTTCAGTTCTTTCGGCATATATTAACTCCTTTCACTTATAATAATCCCGGCATTTTCTATGGAATATCATACTTATTAACTGTTTCGGATATTTATCCGATAAATTAATAGAAAGGGGAAAATAGTTATTAGGGGGATTTTATGAATTTGAAAAAAGTTGCTGCAATCTCTATCTTGACGCTTATACTATGAAGTACGGTTGAATTTGCTGCTGCGAACGAAGTCAAAGGAACGATTTCTAATCTAAAGTATAAACTTAATGGCTTCGACTGGGCTCCAAGTGCAAACTCAGCAAAACCAGTAGTTATTAACGGCCAACAATACATACCGGTAAGCGTAGTTACCGAAGCGACAAAAATAAACATAACAGTAGATAAATCGACAAATACATTACAAATAGGCGAAAAGCAAAAGTCAGTACCGTTGATTAAAGAGAAAGCCCTCTTTAATAAAGATATGGGTTACTCACAAAACCCAGCTTATGTAAATTTTAATGGGGTTAATTATAAAGAAGCTATCGTCGCTCCTAAAGTTTATGGATTAGCGGTGGCAACATTTTATCCATATAAGAAGTATCAAACTCTAGTAGTGGATATTTTTACATTGGGGAATAAAGCGGAAATACAATTTGTTAATAATGCGACTAAAGAGGAGCTGAAAACTATCATATTAGAACCTGGCACAAAACTCACCTCAAGTGAGATAAATGTTGCGGGCGTTTCTGAAATCGGAGTTGTGGTTTTCTCACTTGAGAGTAATACAAATAAGAAAGGGGCGGATGTAGTTATCTTGCCGACTTCTTATTATAAGTAACCAGAACCCCCGTTAGGCAAAATACCCAACGGGGGTTCTTTTCATACAATGAACTTCGTAAACACCGGACTCCAGAGCATGCCAGATTTGGCCCCAGTTCCTCATTCTCACCTTTACCCTTAGCTGGGGTTCAAGATGTACAAACTCGTTGTTTTCACCCTTCATAAGTTGCTGGGCCACTCCTCGAAAAGCCTGCTTATGCAGAGGCGATGCCCCAAGCTCGATAGTTCCCGCAGGGCGTAGCTTGCCAGACGGATCAGGCACAGCAGCAAGCCACCCAAATTCCTGCTTACGAAATCCCGTGATATAAACCTCTACATAGGTCTAGTTAATGACCTTCTTCCAGACTGCAGATCGGCGGTCCGTCTCATATATGCTGTTCTTTCGCTTACCCACAACACGCTCCATCCCACGATCCTCGATTTGCTTAAACAATGCCTCGCCTGCACTGTCCACATGTGGCACCACGCCATAATTACCGGAGGGGAGGGATAGTCCTTCTAGTATCTCTTTGCGCCGCAGGAGCCGAAGCCCACGTAGGTCATGGTCTTTAAATTGCAAGATATCAAAGATGACGTAATAGGCTGGTAGGGTAACTTTGAGCTGCTGGATCTTATCCGCCCGCCGCGCCTGGAATTGACTCATACCCGTTTCAAAATCTGATACTCCGGTTGTCGGATTGACGCATGCGACCTCACCGTCCAAGATAATGTCATCAGTAAATGGGAGCTGAAGCTCGGGTACTGCCTGGTGCAGTCGTTATTGTGGCGGGTGTACAGTCTAACTTTCCCGTCCTGCTGAGAGTAGATCAATCGGTGACCGTCTATCTTTGGCTCATATATAAAATCGCTGTGGCTAAACGGACCAGGGGCCGTTTGCAGCAGCATAGAGGATATAAACATAAAAAACCTCCTCTATCCAATTATAGCGTTTGGCTATAAGGGATAGAGGAGGTAAGTGCTGGGAAGGATTATTCGGCTACGGTGTACTCACTTACTTCATAGGTAAGGATTTTATCAAAGACAACATAATCTTTACGCTTTTTAAAGGGGCCTTTATTATTGCTGTGTTTATCAATTGCATACATACCTGGGCCTCTACCTGCATCACGGGCATCATACCAATTTACGAATGCTTCAACCTCAGACATAGGAAGATCATATTCCTTCTCCGTTCCGTTAATCAACGTTACGGTAAGAATAGCCCGATCTCCTGAAGGTTGCTCTGGAGTTGCTGAGGGCTTAGGAGTTGTTGACGGTGTTGGAACAGGTGTTGCCGTTGGTGATGGAGTTGGTGATGGAGTTACTGTCGGCACCGGAGTAGCTGTTGGTGTCGGTGTCGGAGTGGCCGTTGGCACCCCTAAATCTGGAGCGGAATCACTTACGTTTGTCGTTACATAACTATCACCTTCCCCACCTTGTAAAGCATAACCTGTAGCACCGGTAGGATTAGACCCTTCTGATACAACAATTACCATATAACGTACTGGCCTAGTAACTCTCGGAAAGTTAATAATCACACCTAAAGGATAATTAAAATTTGTTAAGCTTTCCAAAATTTCGCCTGAAGATCCATGAAATTCAATACTGGTTATTTTTCCAGTTCCCGCGATGTTAATTGCTCTAATATTATGCACTGTACCAAAATCAATAACTTTCGTGATAGATGCTGCAAAAGCCCCCTGTACAGGCAAAGCCACAAACATTAACACTAGCACTAGCAATAGTTTTAACCTTCTCATTTGCTACACTCCTCATTATGTATTATAGAAATTGACTTTACAAAACTTAACAAGGATTGTCTAAACAAATATGACTATATCTGCAATATTGTGATTGAACACGATGAAATTCTTTTTTATCCCAATCAAAGAATATCTTACTCATTGTATAAAGAACGTATGTTTGGTTATAATACAAACAAACGTTCTTATTTTATTGGAGGCGATCACATGAAAATGAGCATCGGCCAAACCATCGAAATTATATACCTGGACAAAGCTGGGAAGATTACGCAGCGGAAAATCGAAGTGAACGGCATCCGTGACGGGCGTATCCGGGTCACTTGTCTAATCACCGGCGCGCCGCGTGTATTCTTAACTGTCAGCATACTTTCATGGAGGCTGGTAGCAAAGAAGCAGCATGCTTGACGATACCCCACGCAAGTTGCTTCGGATCATATCTCAGTTCCGTTATCATTTCAGACGGATGCCCAACATTAAGGAGCTGGGACGATTGAGCGGGCGGCGGCCAGCGGAGATTATCAAGGCGTTTAAAGTCCTGTCCGCCGAAAATTACATAACATGGGAAGTGTCTAAGCCTATAGAGACAGCATCCATCCTTGAAGGTTGGGAACGTAACGTGCCATACGATACCTCACAGGAGCGGGGCGTACAGAACGGCAGAGAGGGGAATAACATTGATTACTGGCTTTATCATTAAGGAGGGGTCACCGTGTCCAAATTAGAGGGCAACGAGCGGTGGAAAACAAAAATGATTATGACGGAGCATGTTGAGCAGTATGAGGAACAGCAGCGTAATACCGGGGATAAATTGATAACGATTGACGAGCGGACGATGGTACGGGACCTCATATTGCTTCCTTACATAGATACAATGGTTGGAAAGAGCCTGAAGGAGATCGAGAAATATTTTGCCGTGGAAATCAGGAACGGTTTGGCATGACACATGATGAGATGCGTACCGAAATTAGCTTAAGGCTAACTCAGTATACTGCCGATCTTGGAGGTATGCTAAAAGATCAACTCAAATGAGTAATCCCTTGTTATTTATTGTATTGAACTAGGCCTATTCATCTTTTATTTATCCGATGAAATCTCAGATACTAACCACCAAATTTATTGCGAGGCCTTCTCCAGTGTTCCCTGCTGGAAGCAATGAGATTGACGGGAAGGGTGCCTTAGATTTAACATATAGTTGAGAGAACTATATAGAAGAGATTTAGATTCCACCTATAATCAGATAGAGAAGGAGCCGTGGAAAATCACGTAAAAATCACATTTGTGCTTAAAATAGCTTAAAGAGGTTGTTATAGAAAAGGCCAAAAACATCAACGTTAGGACATAATAAGGTGGAGATTAGCCACGATTTTACTTCATTGATGTAATGGCTAAATCCGTGCTATAATAGCAGGAAAGTTTCTCTAAGGTCTTGAATATACTTCTGAACAATCTAATTGAACCATTGGGGGTACGTCATATGAACAAGTCCATTAACATCCAAGATACGTTCTTGAACCAACTGCGTAAAGAGAATATCCCTGCTACAGTATATTTGACCAACGGCTTTCAAATTCGGGGAATCATCAAAGCCTTCGACAACTTCACAATTGTCATCGACAGTGACGGCCGCCAGCAGATGGTGTACAAGCATGCGATTTCCACCTTTACACCACAGCGCAGCGTATCACTTATGCAGGACAATGGAAGCGAAGAATAAGATTTTACAGTCTTAAAGCGAAACCTTTTTGTTTATAAATCGTTTGAATAGAGAGTGCGAGAGAGCAACCTGTGAAGGTTGTTCTTTTCATTCGTGCACTTCATTACAGGAAAGTTCCGAGAGGGAGTCAGGAGGCAGCATGTCCAGAGACGAGATATCCAGGACGAATCGCAATAGAGACAGAGGAAGCCAGTCATCGAACTCAAATTCAAATTCTAAAGGTAAACCTAAGAAAAAGAAGAAGTTTTTAACCAAGAAGCGTGTGCTATGGACGTTGTTTTTTGCCACGGCGTTGGCGATTTTTTGTGCGTTGGGCGGTTACCTGTTCATTATGTTGAACGGGCAGAAGCTGCTGGATGCGAACCAGGATAAGCTGTCGGTCAACGAGACTACGAAGATATATGACCGTAATGCGAACCTAATCGGTGAGCTTGCGCTGGAAAAAAGCGAACCCGTTGAGTATGATGCGATTCCGAAGCTGCTGGTCAACGCTTTTGTTGCGACTGAGGACAGACGTTTCTTTGAACACAGCGGTGTTGATTTATGGTCGATCGGCCGTGCGGCAGTGAAGGATATTGCGGCGCGCAGCATGGTCGAAGGCGGAAGCACCATCACTCAGCAGCTGGCGAAGAACATATTCCTAACCCGAGACAAAACCTTTTTCCGTAAGGCAACCGAGGTTTCGATCGCCGTAGCGCTGGAGAACAAATTCACCAAAGAAGAGATTATTACCAAATATCTCAACCGCATCAACTTTGGCGGCACGATTTACGGGATCAAAGCAGCATCCATCCGTTATTTTGGTGTTAATAATCTGAACGACCTTAAGGTTTGGCAGATCGCTACCCTTGCCGCTATGCCGAAGGGGCCTTCCCGCTACAACCCGCTGCGCAATCCAGAACTCTCGAAAGAACGTCGTGGTGTGGTACTTCAGCTGATGTATGAGCAGGGCTATATCACGAAGGAGCAGATGGACGAGGCGAAAGTGGTGGATTACAACTATAAACCGCCGGAAAGCAAACAACGGTACCAGGCCTTTATTGATTATGCTGTTGATGAAGCGGAAGAAAAATTCGGATTGACTGAAGATGATTTGAATATCGGCGGTTACAAAATCTACACGACCATGGACAAACATGCCCAGGAGACGGTAGAAAATGCTTTTGCCGACAGCGATAATTTTGAAAAGAGCGTCGACGATCAACTGGTACAGGGCTCGATGACAATCATCAACCAGGAGAATGGCAGCATTGTGGCGCTTCTTGGCGGACGGAATTATGAGAAAAAAGGCTATAGCCGGGTGGACGGCAGCCGCCGCTCACCGGGTTCATCCTTCAAGCCGCTGGTATCCTACGCACCTGCGCTGGAATCCGGGAAGTTCACGAATGATTCCATGCTCAGCAACGAGAAGCAGTGCTTTGGCACCTATTGTCCGAATAACCTGCACGGTTATTCAAAGACGATTAGCATGACAGAAGCCCTGACGAAGTCGGAGAATATCCCGGCGGTATGGCTGTTGAACGAAATCGGTGTGAATACAGGATTCCAATTTGCCAAAAAGCTCGGGATTAACCTAAAGGATGAGGACAAAAACCTTTCCTTGGCTCTAGGCGGGATGAGCGAGGGCACGAACACCATGGAAATGGCTCAGGCCTACAGTGCCTTTGCCAATGGCGGTGATCTGCGTGAGGCATATTCGATTAAATCGATTACGAATAGCGATGGAGACACCGTCTATAAGGCCAATACCAAGCCTGAACGGGTGATGAGTGAGGATACGGCCTACCAGATGACTGAAATGATGCAGAAGGTTGTAGAAGACGGGACGGGGAAAAAAGCCAGAATCGACCGTCCTGTAGCTGGTAAAACCGGTACAACACAAAGCGGATACGAGGGTATCAGCTCGAACAGAGATGTATGGTTTGTCGGATATACTCCGGAATGGACCGCTGCAGTTTGGATGGGCTATGACAAACCAAGCAAAACCCATCTGTTGAAGAACAGCAGTCCGCTAGCTGCTGCATTCTGGGGCAAAGTGATGGAGGAAGCACTGAAGGGCGTACCTAATAAGTCGTTCCCGAAACCTGAAGGCGTGAGTGATCCTGAACCAACGGCAACACCGGAAACGGCGCAGCCTGTAGGCGGTCTGAAGGCAGCTTATGACGCTTCTACGATGACGGTCAACCTTAGCTGGGAGCCTGCACCGGTAAAAGGTGTGGAATACCGGATTTACCGCCGTGAGACGTCGGAAGCAGAGTTCAGCCCGCTGCTGAATACGGTCTCGTCCAGTGTCGGAGATATCAGTGCGATGCCTGGATTGACCTACGAATATTACGTCACGGCTTATTATCCGGAACTGGATGTGGAGAGCGAGCCTTCTGCTACCGTCACTGTTGAGGTTCAGGATGAGCCGCCGACACAGGAGCCGGAAGCGACGATAGATCCGAACCTTCCAACAGATGAGACGGGCAATGGCGGTAATAACGGCAATGGCCAAGACAATGGCAATCCTAATGGAAACAACGGGAACGGTAATGGGAATGGTGCAGGAAACGGTGAAAATCCCGGTAACGGAAATGGCAATGGCGGAGGTACACCATCCGATTCTCCCCAAGCCACGTCTACTCCGCCACCGGTTACTACAGCTCCTACAGATCCCGCTGTAACCACTGGAGCAGGCGGCAATGCCGGTACAGAGGGTGGTGCGGTTCCTACCACCGACCCGGCTGCAGGACTGGCGAATGAGGGTAGTGTTCCGCAGTAGATTTTGCTAATTCTATAATGTATGATTCAACTGCCCCGGCAGCTGAGAATCTCGCCTATGAAGCAGAGATTCCGGCTGACGGGGTTTTTGTCTTGTTTTTGATCAATAACGGCTACCGGAATTTCAAGGGATGTTTTGAGTGTATCTTGCAAATGTGTTAAGCTGAATACACCATTTCTTGAGAGGGTCATTCATATGAAACGTAAATTCGGAGACCGGGCCAACTGGCGCCGGATTACGCGCCGCCATTTTGCCTGCCGCTATGTAGAGAGCCGGGAATTCAGCGGATACATCACACTATATACGATTTATGGGTTGAAGGAACCGCTATGGAAGAGCTACGGCAAGCATACATACCGTATAGCAGACAAAGGGTACTCATGGCTGCAGTATTTTCCAAAAGACAGCCATTATATTGTGACGGCTATGTTCGACGAACGGCAAAACATCGTACAGTGGTATATTGATACCTGCAAAGTACAAGGAGTCACCGACCAGGGGGTGCCGTGGTTCGATGATCTTTATCTGGATGTAGTGGTGCTGTGGAACGGAGAGGTGTTTCTGCTCGATGAAGACGAGCTGGAGGAGGCGCTGGAACGGGAGGACATTACAGACAGCGACTATAATTTAGCCTGGGCTACAGCAAACAATATTCTTCGCAGCATAGATGCTCATGCCTTTCCCTATTTTTCCCTCTCCTTGAAGCATCGTGCCGAATTGTTCCATCACGGAGAATTCAGGAGGAAATAACAATGGATTGGTATGTCTATCAAAGAGGCTCTTCCCCGATACGCAAGGTATCCCGCAAAGGACAACGTTTTCGGCTGAAACGAAATCTGTTCATTCTTCTGGTCATTTGTGCTGTTGCTGGACTTCTATGGTGTGCGTCGGTCCTAGGCAGAATCAACAGTGGCGTCACGACGAATCCGATGCAGAAAGCAGATGCTGGCATTATTCTAGGAATGGCCATGTGGGGAGATGAACCCAGTCCAGGACTAAAGGAACGGCTTGACTATGGGCTTGGACTCTACCGGGAAGGCAAGTTCACCCGTTTTATCGTGTCCGGTGGTCTGGATAAGGCTGACTATAAATATACTGAGGCCGAAGGAATGAAGAACTACCTGGTAGGGAAGGGTGTGCCTGAGAAGGCTATCCTTTTGGAAAACAAGTCTACCAGCACTTATGAGAATCTCCAGTTCAGTCAAAGGGTTATGCAATCAGAAGGATTAAAGACAGCTATTATTATTACGCATACATTTCATGGCCAGCGCGCATTTGAAATTGCCAAAGAGCTGAATTATTCCCGTCCTGAACTGGGATTGACCGATTCCAAGGTCATGTCGATGTTCAAATACAAAACCCGTGAGATTCTGGCTTATACGAAATGGAAGATGCAGCAACTTTTTCTGTGAAAAAGCAATCCCCATGCCAGACTGCCGTTATCTGATCAGTTAATTTGTCCTTAAGTTCCTGAAACTGCTAATAAGACCTCGTGAACCGGAATAGACTTGATAAAGGATATAGAAAAAGTCAGCCCTGGATAATGAGGTGAACTAGGTGAACGGACGCGTAGCGGCGGCAAATGGACGGGAGGAAGGCAGACCGTCACGTCAAATTAATATTGTGCTGCGGAATCAGGAGACGCCAGCAGTGGCCCACGCTGCTGCAGACAGTATCGCTCAGGCTGCGGTCCCCAAAAATAATGGACACAGCGAATTGTTTCAGGAGCTCAGCCGGGAGCTGGACGCACTCGTAGGCCTGGATAATATCAAGGAACTGGTGTTCGAGATATATGCACTGCTTCAGATTGCGCGGATGCGCAGTGATGCGGGACTTGCCAGCGGGAGTCAGGCCTATCATATGGTCTTCAAAGGTAATCCTGGAACCGGAAAGACTACAGTAGCCAGGATTGTCGCCAAGCTGTTTCAGCGGATGGGCGTTCTGAGCAAAGGCCATCTGATTGAAGTAGAGAGAGCGGATCTTGTAGGCGAATATATCGGACACACAGCCCAGAAGACAAGAGACCTGGTGAAAAAGGCGCTCGGAGGCATACTTTTTATTGATGAAGCTTACAGTCTAGCCCGTGGCGGAGATAAGGATTTTGGCAAAGAAGCGATTGACACTCTGGTTAAATCCATGGAGGATCACCGCAGTCAATTTGTGCTGATTCTAGCCGGTTATTCCAGCGAGATCGATTATTTCCTAATGAGTAATCCCGGTCTGCCCTCCAGATTTCCTATTCAGGTGGAATTTCCGGACTACACTATAGACCAATTGCTGCAGATTGCTGAACTGATGTCCAAAGAGCGCGATTATATTCTGATGCCTCAGGCCATACTCAAACTAAAGCAGCATCTGCTGCTGGAGAAGACGGAGAGTCTCCATGCCTTCAGCAATGCGCGGTATGTCCGCAACTCTATTGAAAAGGCGGTACGTGCCCAAGCGGTTCGGCTCCTGAATCAATATGAGAGCAACAGTCCGGGAAAGCAGGAACTGATGACACTCCGCATCGAAGACTTCAAATTGTAGGGACAATATACACCACGGATGATACACAACTTATGTGTACAAGGACAAGGAGCATGACATTCATGGCAATCACCACCCACGATACAGAAACAGAAGTACAGGACCGGGCTATTCTGGTAAGTCTGGTTACTGACAAAATCAAGCGCACAGGTATCGACCCCGAGCTGTCTCTGCAGGAGCTGGTTCAGTTGGCAGAGACTGCCGGAGTGCTGGTGCTCGACGTGCTGCGCCAGAACAAGGAGACTCCCGATTCCAAGTGGTTTATCGGCAAGGGGAAGGTAGAAGAACTGCGGATGGCCGCTGATGGTCTCGGGGCGAATACGGCTATCTTTGACCAAGAGCTTTCCGGAGCACAAGTACGCAATCTCGAGGAAGCTCTGGATCTAAAAATCATTGATCGAACCCAGTTGATCCTGGATATTTTCGCTGGCCGGGCCAAAACACGTGAAGGCATCATTCAAGTAGAACTGGCACAGCTCTCTTATTTGCTGCCCCGTTTATCCGGCCATGGTAAGAATCTGTCCAGGCTTGGCGGGGGAATCGGAACCAGAGGTCCGGGCGAAAGCAAGCTTGAAACAGACCGCCGGCATATCCGTGACCGGATCACTGAACTGAAACGCCAGCTGGACGAAGTAGTCAAGACGCGTGAACTTCACCGGGAACGGCGCCGCAAGAGTGGCGCTGTCCAGGTTGCGCTGGTCGGTTATACCAATGCCGGGAAATCTACACTCTTAAAGCAGCTTACCGATGCGGATGTCTATATTGAAAATCAGCTGTTTGCTACCCTCGACCCTACTTCACGTGTTCTTCAGCTGCCTGCAGGCAAAGAAGTCGTCTTGACTGACACTGTAGGATTCATTCAGAACTTGCCGCATGATTTGGTAGCCTCCTTCCGTGCAACTCTAGAGGAGGTCAATGAAGCCAATCTGGTACTGCATGTGGTGGATGCTTCTTCTCCCATGAGGCAGGAGCAGATGGATGTAGTGCAATCTATTCTCCAGGACCTTGGGGCTGCCGGGAAACCGCAAATTGTACTCTTCAACAAAAGTGACATTTGCCAGCCTGAACAACTGCAGATGCTGCCTTCGGGTCCTGGCTATCTGAAGATAAGCGCCTTCAACCCGGAAGATCTGACCCGGATCACAGAAGTTATAGTCGATGAGCTTGCCGGCGATACACTAACCTTCCGTATCCCCGGAGACCGAGGAGATCTCTCATCGCTGCTCTACCGTGTAGGAGAGGTGCTTGAGCAGAGCTTTGAAGAAAATGATGTGCTGTACAACGTGCGTCTCAATAAAGAGGATTACGGAAAATGGAGTTACAAGCTTGCGGAATACGTAGAGCAGGAGTAGCCGGAATTAGGTGAATTCAAGGCATGACTTCGGAAACGGCGATATCCAGCCGTTTCTTCTTGCTGGTCAAAATTGTTTATGAACAAAGTAATAGATTGAAATAAGGAGAGAACAAAAGGTATGACAGTTTTTGCAGAGGATATCATACAGGCGGCAGAGGCCGCAGAGCTCGAAATTGAAAGTGCAGTGAAGGTACTTGACCGGATTGTGGATCATAATCAGTGGAAGGTGATCGAAGCCTTTCAGCGGCAGCAGGTGAGTGATTTCCATTTTGCCGGCTCTACCGGATATGCCTATAACGATCGCGGGAGAGAAGTGCTGGATTTGGTCTATGCTGACGTGTTCGGGGCCGAAGCGGCGCTGGTACGCCCGCATTTCGCCTCCGGTACACATACAATCTCAACCGCACTCTTTGGTGTACTGCGGCCCGGAGATGAACTGCTGTATATTACGGGACGTCCTTATGATACGTTGCACAAGGTAGTCGGCAAACCGGGAGACGGGACAGGCTCGCTGGCCGATTTCGGAATTGGATACCGTGAAACGGCGTTAACGGCTGAAGGGAAGATCGATTGGGAAGAGGTAAAACTGGCTGTCAACGAAAAGACCAAAGTTATCGGTATTCAGCGTTCACGCGGTTATGACTGGCGTTCTTCATTCACAGTTGCTGAAATCGGCGAAATGGTGGAACGGGTCAAATCAATCAAACCTGACGTCATTGTATTTGTGGATAACTGCTATGGCGAATTCACGGAAAAGCTTGAGCCGCCTCAGGTTGGGGCTGATCTCGTAGCGGGTTCGCTCATTAAAAATCCCGGTGGTGGAATCGCGGAAACCGGCGGGTACATCTGCGGCCGTCAAGATCTTGTGGAATTGGCAGCATACCGGCTAACTGCGCCGGGGATTGGCGGGGAAGTAGGTGCCATGCTGGGAACGACACGCGGGCTCTACCAGGGACTGTTTATGGCCCCGCATACCGTTGGGCAAGCTGTCAAAGGCAGTATCTTTGCAGCTGCCGTGTTTCAGCGTTGCGGCTTTACAACTAAGCCGGCATGGCATGAGCCGCGTACGGATCTAATCCAGGCGGTGGCTTTTGATGGACCAGAGCATTTGATTGCCTTTGTCCAGGGCATCCAGCGTGCTGCGGCTGTAGACAGTCATGTGGTTCCCGAACCGTGGGATATGCCCGGTTATGAGCATCCTGTGATCATGGCGGCAGGTACCTTCATTCAGGGTGGTAGCTTGGAGTTATCAGCAGATGCCCCCATACGGGCTCCGTATATCGGATATATGCAAGGCGGATTAACGTATTCTCATGTAAAGTTCGGAGTTTTGATGGCACTGCAGAGTATGAGAGAACGTAAATTACTGTAAAAATTACACAATTCACATTTACATAATCCCCCAAATCTAATATGCTTGAATCAGTGTTCGGGCAGACATGCGAATCCCTACTTCAATCCTGGTGGGGGTTTCATTTTATACATAAGAAAGAAGAGGTGAACAATGGTAACCCAACAACCTGGTTTCTTCTTTGCAGGAGGATTGAACGTAATGCTATTTTTGTTTTGGCTGGTTTGTATTGGACTGGGGATTTATGCATTTGTTTTGTTTGTGAAGCTGGCCCTTAGAGGAATTACGGCTCTGGACTTGTACAATTATGCAAAGAACCGTGAAATCCGGGAACGCTATGAGTCGGTACATAAAGACGATTCGTTATAGGCTATCCTTAATGAATCTTACTTCGTAGCGTGTTGACCTTAGCAGTTCTATAGCATTGCTCATCAGCTTCGGCTGGTGGGCTTTTTTGGGGTCACGGAGAGTTCCAGCTTTTGCTTGTGGATTGTTCTCTGTGATATACTTCGGAGGTCATGTTATGTTTTTAGCTTACATTCACTTCACTTGAAATCTTAAGGCTACATAAAATCTTGTGAGAATATCTTACACACCATTGACACGCCAAATAAGGAAATGTACAATGAGATGAGAAAAAGATCATTGGAAGGTTGGATGAGTCATGGGTGATGAAATCCGCAGAAATATGGCATTATTTCCTATAGGAATCGTAATGAAGTTGACTGATTTATCTGCAAGACAAATTCGTTATTATGAGCAGCACAGTCTGATCGTGCCCGCGCGCACATCCGGCAATCAGCGTTTGTTCTCATTCAATGATGTAGAACGCCTGTTAGAGATCAAAGCATTGATCGAGAAGGGGGTAAATATCGCCGGTATCAAGCAGGTGATGAACCCTGTATCGAAGGAATCGGAAGAAGCTACGGTCATTACCCCTGACACAGAGGTTAGACGTAGAGAACTGTCTGATTCACAGCTGCACCGTTTATTGAAGCAGGAACTGGTTTCCGGTAAAAGACCGGGACAAGTATCTCTTATTCAAGGCGAGCTATCCCGGTTTTTTAATAAATAATACAAAGAGACTTGAAAGGGAGAGGGTAAAGTGAGCTTTTCAAAAGATGATATCCTGCGTATTGCAAAGGAAGAAAATGTCCGTTTTATTCGTCTGCAATTTACCGACCTGCTCGGTACGATTAAAAATGTAGAAATTCCCGTTAGCCAGCTGGAAAAGGCGCTGGACAACAAAATGATGTTCGATGGTTCTTCCATCGAAGGTTATGTAAGAATCGAAGAATCTGACATGTACCTCTTTCCTGACCTCAGTACATGGGTGATCTTCCCTTGGTTTGCAGAAAACCGGGTTGCACGTTTGATTTGTGATGTGTACATGCCTGACGGTACGCCATTTGCAGGAGACCCGCGTGGAATTCTCAAACGCTGCCTGCAGGAAGCTGAAGAAATGGGCTTTACAGCCATGAATGTAGGACCAGAGCCGGAGTTCTTCCTGTTCAGAACAGACGAGAAGGGCAATCCGACAACCGAATTGAATGACCAGGGTGGATATTTTGATTTGGCGCCGACCGATCTTGGGGAGAACTGCCGCCGCGAAATCGTATTGACACTGGAAGAAATGGGCTTTGAAATTGAAGCTTCTCATCATGAAGTAGCTTACGGCCAGCATGAGATTGACTTCAAATATGCTGATGCCATCAAGGCTGCCGACCAAATTCAAACCTTTAAGCTCGTTGTGAAGACGGTTGCCCGTCAACATGGCCTGCATGCTACTTTTATGCCCAAGCCGCTTTTTGGTATGAATGGATCCGGGATGCATGCGCACCAATCCCTGTTCAAGGGCAGTGAAAATATGTTCTACGACGAGAGCGACACTCTTGGGCTTAGCAAAACTGCTCGTTATTACATGGCAGGTATCCTGAAGCATGCCCGTGCTTTTGCAGCCATCACGAACCCGACAGTGAATTCTTACAAACGTCTTGTGCCCGGCTATGAAGCCCCTTGCTACGTAGCTTGGTCTGCAAGCAACCGCAGTCCAATGATCCGTATCCCGGCTTCTAGAGGACTCAGCACACGTATTGAAGTTCGTAACCCGGACCCTGCAGCTAACCCTTACCTGGCACTTGCTGTAATGTTGAAGGCAGGTCTAGACGGTATTAAGCGCCAGCTCGATCTTCCTGCTCCCATCGACCGTAACATCTATGTGATGTCTGAGGAAGAGCGGATTGAAGAAGGAATTCCTAGTCTGCCGTCCGATCTGAAGGAAGCGTTAAGCGAAATGATCCGCAGCCATGTTATCACTGAAGCCCTTGGTGAACATGCACTGGCTCACTTCTATGAACTGAAAGAGATCGAATGGGATATCTACCGCACACAAGTACACGAATGGGAAAGAGATCAGTACATGACTCTTTACTAGGATGAAGCAGCCCTTGGCGCCGTTGGCGTTGAGGGTTTTTTTGTGTGCGCGTGGGGGTAATGAAGGACTCTTGAATTGATAGTGCCCACAAAATGCCCACAAATAATTAGCGGGCGCTATTCGAGGATAGATCTCATGTGGGCTTCATACTTCTCCATACTGCTTTCTTCAATCTTCTTGGAAACGTGAGAATACACATCTGCCGTAATTCTCATGCTGCCGTGTCCCAAACGTTATTGTACATACTTCATATCATTACCGGCTTCCAGGAGCAGTACGGCGTGTGTATGCCGTAGGGAGTGGATTGGCATAGACGGAAGACCTGCGCGTTTCAAAATACGCGAAAAGGAATTGAAAAGAGAAGACTTTGGCATGAAGTTCCCGTCGTCCCGACAAAGGGCTAAATTTAAATTATGCTTGTAGGAGCCCTTCCAGGCCAATTTATTTTGATTCTGATATTTTAGAGGCCCTGAAAAATTAAGCCGCATCTTGCTGGATCTGCTTAGTTTCGGTTTGTTTTTTTACCATAAGGTCATCCACCTCATCCTGATATTGGCGAACCCAGTTTCCAAGGGTCTTGGGAGAGAGGCCATGCTTCCGGGCTACCACCTCTATGCTCGAAGTAAAGATGATCGTATATAAAGGCGACGGGCCTGCAATAATAATTACGAGAAAGTTGCCGGATTACTTCTGCGGCTCTTTCTTTAGTTTTTCTCTATTTGTGTTAAAAATTAATATAGGAATCATCTCCCATTCATCGTATTATAAAACAATATAAATCTGGGGGAGAAGAAGAAGATGAGCGATAGTGCGAAGAAAGTTTTGGGCGGAATTTTATCTTTAATATTTTTTGGATTGATTGTATATGGTGGATTAACTAACTTTTTCATTCCAAGTAATCACTCGATGCAAGTAAAAGTTTTCGATGTAGATTTTGTGAAAGACTACCCTAATCTCTTTACATCTGTAGATCATGAAGCTTCTATATTAGAAGGCATACAAAACGGAATTTCGATCGGCGGAAAAATGATTTGGGCGTGGTTGAACGAATCTGGGCATGACTACTATTCGAATTTCCCTGACAATTTTCTGCTGAAAATCGTATGGTTAATTATAGGTATTCCTATTGAAGTAGTACTTAATTTCTTTCTATTCTTTTTGATATCATTAATAATAATTTATAAATTAGCTGCTCTTGGTGGACTTGTATATAAAATTTCTCTTATAATATCTTTCCTGATCCCTTTTGGTCTTAGATTAATAATATCGAAATTGAAACCGTATGATGTGTAAAGCGATATATTAAAGAATCATAAAATATTTATTTCAACCATGCCAAGTCAGGTGTGGTTTTTTCATCTTAATGGGCAGGAAAATTTTCCTTAGCAAAGGATGATGTTAATGAAAGACAAATTGGAAGTGTTAGACAAGAACTTGGTTCCAGTCGGAAAGCTAGTCAGTGCTTACGAAGAGACGCGAAAACGCAGAATGAATTCTGATTATGAAATGTCTTTCCTGGTCCCAATGATATCTGAAGATTCTGGGCTGCGACGTTCGAAGAATTTGCGCATAAAGCAGTGATCGATATTAATAATTCAAAAACAGAATTGATCTATCCAAAGGACGGCGGGATATTAGCGCAAGAAAAAACCAATCCACTGGAACAAGTCAGACTTACCTCAAAAGGATTGGGCATATCAACAGATGGCTGGAATACAATCCGTTCAGCCGTTACAGCACGCGGAGTCCTCGCAGAAACAGTAATAGGTGTTTGGTAGTTTTGTGTCTATGCTAATAGGTTCCGGCAATGCCGTTACTCAAATTAATACAAATGGAATAGCTGCAGGACATGCCAATTTCAATGAAGCGCCGTTCAGAGTGGATATGGCCGGGAATCTCGTTGCGAATAAATTGACTGCCAATTACGCCTCAAACGCTAACTCTAACTTTTCGGGAGGAGCTATCGTTGGATCGTCTATTAATGTGGGGAATGGAAAATTTGTTGTCAACACAGGAGGTAGTGTATATGCAGCAGATGGAACATTTCAAGGAACCATTAATGCAAGAGGGGGGACGTTTGAGGGAGATATATATGCTTGTGGAAAAATATACGGAGGAACTATTACAGGCGCACGGTTTATGACAGATGAGCCAGGCTTATACCCACGTGTTGAGCTTGACCCATATTCGATAGCCTTCGGGGTATATTCATCAGCCAATAGCGGGATTCAGATTCCAGCGTATAACAATGGCGTATCGAAAATACTGTTTCTCGCAAACGGTAATGAGTCAACAATAGATAATTCTCCAGGTGTTGGTCTTTCGATAATCGCTAACGGAAATGCTTCATTATCAGGAGATAATGTAAGTCTATACGCTCATTCAGGGTTTATAAGGTTTCCATCTTGGTCAGTGATTCGTAATGAAGCCAGTTCATATACGTTGCAAGGAGAACTCGATGCACTTTGGGCGGCAATCAATGGATTAGCTATTAATTTGACCTTTGATCAAACCACTCGAAACCTCAAGCTTTGGAGTAGGGGGGGCATTGTTGTCTCAAGAGAATATTCCGAAGCAAAATGATTGAAACTTTTATCAATCTGTGACGATAATAGGAATATAGAAAATTTTGCAAAGTGAGGGATAGTCTTGAAAAAATACAGCCGAAACGAAATAGCAATAAACCGTAGTACTACAGTATATAAACCTTGATACGATATAAGCAGGAGAACCTTCCCCGAATGGAAGGGATTCACCATTAAAAAAAGGTCTTTATATTTAATTCATAAGAAAGCCTCTCCAATACACTGGAGGGGCTTTTACTCTTGCCTGAAAGGAGGAAAACCATTGGTAGTTGTAAAGAAGGTGGAATTGTCAAACGATCTCACCAGACCGGCAGATGAGCTTATTGAATCCATTTTATCGGTTCTGAGCTTTTTCCCAGGTAGACAACAAGAAATCCTGCAGCAGGTTGATCATACAGTTGGCGAAATGCTAGCATCATTCCAGCCTAAGGAAGATCCGGCATCAGTAGAAAAGATTGAAGATTCAACATCACCAATTTAAGGCGTTTATACTTTTATTTTTGAAATCGAGGCTTTGTCCCTACACAAATTTGCATCGAAAAATATATATGACAGGAAGTGATAATTATAATTAAAAAATAACATTATTAGACAAAAATAGTAGGATAAAAGATAAAATATGACAACTTATGGACTATATATAAACAAAAGGGATTGATGTATTATTTAAGTGTAATCGGCCGATTAACAATAGCCTTGAAAGGCGGAAGAATTGTGAAAATTAAAAAGTTTCTTTCTGTTCTTCTTATCTCAGCTGTAGTATTGATTCCATCGGCTTCCGCATTTGCCGAAGATGTTAATTCTACAGAAGTTGCTCTTACTGGTACAGTGACACCTTATATTATAGGTGTTGGAGATACTCGCGCAACGGCAATATCTATCGTCCTCAATGAAGGTGGGGGTGCTATTTACGATCTTTTTATACAAAGCGCAACGGATCAGGACTGGTTTAAATGGACCAATACATCATCTAGTTATAAAAGAGTGGTGTCTCGCATTGGTGGAATGAGTGGAAACGGACCTACTAGAGCGGGCTTGATTGTTAGTTATAATAATCAGAGCGAACTCGGGCCGCTTTATACTGCTCAAGCAGGTACTGCCGAGGGACAATTGTTTTCAAATGTTATGGTCCCTCCAGGGGCAACTGTATATCTAGTTGTTGATGCACCAAATTTTACGACTGCTCCTGCATATCGTATAAATTTTGCGGTTTACGATTAATCTAAAAGCAAAATCACCAGGGGCTGTCTCAAAAGCCATGAAATGGCTACTTGAGACAGCCCCGCTGTTTTTGAGTTGGATGGACTTGCGCACTTGGTGCGGACGCTCCGCGAACGGACCGTTGCTACAATCGCTGTGCTCTCCAGATTTTATTTATTTCCCGTAGCGGTAAAAATCCGGAGAGCAAGGCGACCGCTACCGCTTTTCCGCAATCAGTCCGTCCTCTCCGCTGTTTAAGCGGGGGAACGTTCCTACAATTCTTTCAAAAATCACAAAAAGAAATCGCCCTTTGGTAAAATGGAAGTGTCGAGCAACCA